>JALUKJ010000133.1 GCA_027056615.1 Campylobacteraceae bacterium
TCCCATGACCTTAGTGTTTGTATACTTCGTCCGATTAGTTTTGCAAATTTTCCTATTGAATACATAATGATATTATATCATAATTTTATAGGAAATAATAGATATATTGTAGCAGTTAATTAACCTTAAAAATAAACAAGGGGTAACGTATGACTACCCATTTGATGAAGAGGTTCGTGTTTATCGTATTGCAGAAAAAATATTTGCTTTGACCAATGAGTCTAAAGAGCCTCTGCGTGTGAACCTAAAGTGTGACCCTATTTATGCTCTTGAACTTCGTTCACTCTATGAGGGGATTTCAGGTGGGTATCATATGAATAAAAAACATTGGAATACCGTTCAGATTGAAGAGAGTGATGTAGATGAAGAGACAATTAAAGAGTTGATAGACCACTCTTATGAGTTGATTTATAAGAGTTTGACTAAGAAAAAGCGTGAGGCATTGGGGTGATAAAAAAAATTACCCTTATCCGTCACGCTAAAGTCAAAATGGACAATAAAACAAAAATAGACGCTACAGCACTTCCTAAATGGATTTATGACTACGACCATGCCTCTTTAGATGAAGAGAGTTTAGCACCAAAAGAGACTATTAAAGCTGTTGAAAATGCAGATTTTGTTCTAACTAGCAAACTACAAAGAACTATTGATACAGTTCATCTTTTAGATTTGGAGATAGATGAAGAAAATGAGCTTTTTAATGAAGCTACTGTACCTACAATTAATATTCCATTTTTAAAATTTAGACCTGTTACATGGCTTACACTTATTCGTATTTTTCTTCTGTTTGAGCTTACTCGAACGAGAAGTCGCATAAAAGAGTCAAGAGAAGAGGCAAAAGAGGCAAGTGAATATGTTAATGATACCAATTAGTTCCTAAATATTTTTGTTTAGATTATAGTATAGTTTTTGTTTAGGGGCTGTTTAGAGAAGATTCTTATCAATCTTCTTTAGATTCCACCAGTTAGGGTAAACAGCATCATAGTATGGTTGTGTTACTTCTTGAAATATCTCTTCATCTTCAAATATATTAACGCACCAATCAAAATCAATATCTCTACTTTTTAAAGCCTCTATACTTAACTCTGTATCATTAATACATCCAAGTTTTGAAGGTGTTACTAAAAGGGTTTTACAGTTTAACTCTTTTGCTAAATCTATCATCTTGTAATTTTTGGTGAGAGGAACCATTAATCCACCTGCACCCTCTACAATCAGTAGGTCACAAAGCTCTTGTAATTGAGTTATTTTATCTTTTATCTTTTGAATATCTATTGTTTTATTAATATCGGCACAAAAAGGAGAAGCAGGAAGTTCAAAAGTATAGGCTGTAATATCTTTAGGTTTAAGGGTAGAGAAATTTGTGTTATGTTTTTGTACGGTTTGTAACAATAGTTTTGCATCTAAAGGTTCTGTTACTACTCCTGTTTCAATTGGTTTACATACACCAACCAAAATACCTTGTTTACTAAAGCTATCTATTAGTTTTATGGTGGTATAAGTTTTACCAACATTAGTATTGGTTGCTGTTACAAAAAGCATTTTCATGATGAACTCCAAATTTTATTTGGATTGTAACATAAAATAAGATATACTATATATCTTTATATTACAGAGGACAAAATATTGGTAAGAATAGAAGAAGAGGTAGATACACTATTGGCGTTGGATGAGCCAACGCAATACAAAGTACTATTGCATAATGATGATTATACAACTATGGAATTTGTTATTGATATTTTAATGAATGTTTTTCATAAAAGTTTAGAAGAGTCTGAAATTATTATGTTAGAGATTCATAAATCAGGAAAAGGGGTATGTGGAATTTTTACTTATGAAATTGCAGAAACAAAGGTACATCAGGTCAAAGAGATAGCCAAAAGTAGTGGTTTTCCACTATTAGCCACAATGGAAGAAGTATAGTATGAGATACATTTTTAAAAGGAGAAAAAATGATAAGTATAGAATTAAATAACATTTTTAGGGAGTCAGTAAAGTTTGCAAAAGAGAATAGACATGAGTATTTAACTTTAGAGCATATCTTTTTATCTATTTTAAAAAGTAAAGAGGGCAGTGAGATTTTGAGTATGATTGGTGCTAATGTTGAAGAGATGAAAATGTTGACACTAAGTTATATTGAAGCAAATAACCCTGTTATGGAAGAGATAGAAGATGTAGAGGAGTATAATCCTTATGAGACAGTAACCCTCTCAAATGTTATGAATGATATGGTTAGTCACATCAATGCTTCAGGACGAACTGAAGCAAAGGTTGGAGACCTATTAGCCTCTATCTTTACTCAAGAGAAGAGCTATGCTTATGCCATTTTAACCCATGAAGGTGTAACTCGTTTAGATGTTTTAGAGGTTATCTCTCATAGTGATATTAGTGATGATGAAGAGTCTATATCATTTGTTGATGGTGTAGAGGATGAACATTCAAATCTTACAGCTTATACTACTGAATTGGTATCTGTAGCACATGCAGGTAAAATTGACCCTGTAGTAGGTCGAATAGATGAGATTGACCGTGTAATGCAAACTCTTTGTCGTCGTAAGAAAAACAATCCACTCCTAGTTGGAGAACCAGGAGTTGGTAAAACAGCCATTGCTGAGGGACTTGCTCTAAAGATTGCCGAAGATGAAGTTCCAGATATACTTAAAGGTTCATCTATCTTTGGACTAGATTTGGGAGCAATGATTTCAGGAACTAAATATAGAGGTGATTTTGAAAAACGTCTTAAAGGTGTATTGAGTGAGATTCAGACCATAGATAAAGCAATTATCTTTATTGATGAGATTCATACACTAGTTGGTGCAGGTTCTACCTCTGGTGGAAGTATGGACGCTGCAAATTTACTTAAACCTGCCTTGGCAAGAGGAGAGTTAAAGTGTATAGGAGCTACGACTTATGCTGAGTTTAGAAACCATTTAGACAAAGACAAAGCACTCTCTCGTCGTTTCTCTAAAATCGATATTGATGAGCCATCAAAAGCAGATACTTTAACTATTTTACATGGTATTAAGAGTAAGTATGAAGAGTACCATAAAATCTCTTTTTCAGAAGAGGCGTTACAGTCTGCTGTTGATTTGAGCGTAAAGTATCTTCATGACCGATTTTTACCAGACAAGGCTATGGATATTATTGATGAGGTTGGAGCTCACTTTATGTTACAAGGCAAATCTGATGTAACAGTTGAGCGTAGTGATATTGAACAGTCTGTAGCACGAATGTTAAAACTTCCATCAACTGTTGTCTCTTCAGATGATGTCTCTAAGCTACAAGATATGGCAAAATTGATTAAGTCTAAGATTATTGGTCAAGATGAGGCTATTGATAAGGTTGTTCACGCTATTAAACGCTCATATGCAGGACTAAACAAAGAGAATGCTCCTATTGGTTCATTTCTATTTGTTGGACCAACAGGTGTGGGTAAAACAGCTCTTAGTGAGGAGTTAGCAAATAGTATGAATATTCACTTTGAGAGACTTGATATGAGTGAATATATGGAGAAACACTCAGTAAGTCGTCTTGTTGGAGCTCCTCCTGGGTATGTTGGGTATGAACAAGGTGGACTTTTAACTGAGATGACTAAGAAAAACCCTCACATGGTTCTTTTGCTTGATGAGGTTGAAAAGGCTCACCCTGATATTATGAATATCTTACTTCAAGTTATGGATGGTGCTAAGTTAACCGACAATAATGGGATGGTAAGTGATTTTAAAAATGTTGTGCTTATTATGACCTCTAACCTTGGAACTAAAGAGGCAAATGTAATGGGCTTCAACAAAGATACATCTGCTAAAACAGACAATGCTTTAAAAGATTTCTTCTCTCCAGAGTTTAGAAACCGTTTAAGTGGAGTTATTGAGTTTAAACATCTTTCTCTTAAAGTAATTGAGAAGATTGTTGAAAGAGAAATAGTCAAACTAAATGAGCAGATGGAGAGTAAAAACATTACCATTAAACTTGGTAAAAAAGCACGTACTTATGTGGCTAAAAAAGGTTACTCTGATGTTTATGGTGCAAGAGAGATTGCAAGAGTTATTGACAATGAGATAAAAGAGGCATTAACAGATGAAATACTATTTGGTAAACTTAGAGATGGTGGTTCAGTTAAAGTGACTTACAAGCAGGAGAAGTTAGATTTTGTCTTTAACGGATGATTACTATTTACCATCATTAAGAACTGCACATATTTTTCCCTCAGCTAGAAATGCTAGTGAAGAGGGACTTGTAGCTTATGGTGGAGACTTAAATCCAAACCGTATTTTAAAAGCCTATCGAGAGGGGATTTTTCCTTGGTATGCTGAGGGAGACCCAATTTTATGGTGGTCTCCAAATCCACGTCTTTTACTCTTTCCCCAAGATTTTAAAATCAATAAATCATTTCGTCGAGTTCTTCGTAACAAAGGTTTTGAGATAAAGTTTGACCATGCTTTTGAAGAGGTAATTACCCATTGTGCTAATGTACCTAGAGATGGACAAGATGGTACATGGTTAACAAATGAGATGAAAGAGGCATATATTGAGCTTCATAAAATGGGATTTGCTCACTCTGTTGAAACATATCTTGATAGTGAGTTAGTTGGGGGACTTTATGGTATTGCTATGGGGGGTGGATTTTTTGGGGAGTCGATGTTTTCACTCACTTCTAATGCTTCTCGCGTTTCTCTTTGTGCATTAAGTAGTATTTGTGTTGAAAGAAGTTATGATTTTATTGATTGTCAAGTACCAACACCTCACATGATAAATTGGGGGGCAAAATTGGTTGAACGAGATGATTTTTTAGACTTATTAAAACAGACATTAGAGAAAAAGACTGATTTTGGTTCATGGAGTAACTGGAGTTGGTCTTATACCAAAAGATAGTATCAATACAGGGAGTACAAGGGTCATGGTCAATAGAGATATCAACTTTTCATTATGGTTAGATTTTATAGAGAGAGATTATCTTAAAAATGAGTTTTCAGCATTAATTAAAAAAGGTATTGTGAATGGAGCAACTTCAAATCCTGCTATATTTGCTAATGCCATTATTACTTCTCCTGCCTATAAAGAGCAACTGACTTCATTGGAAGGAAAATCAGCTAAAGAGAAGTATGAAGCGTTAGCTGTTCAAGATATTAGAACAGCAGCACAGATGTTACGACCTCTTTATGATGATGGGAATGATGGGTACATTTCTATTGAAGTTGACCCTTTTTTATGTAACGATACACAAGGGACTATTGCCGAGGGGAAACGCCTTTTTAAAGCGATTGGTGAACCAAATGTTATGGTAAAAGTTCCTGCAACCCAAGCAGGATATGAGGCAATGAGTGAGCTTATGGCAGAGGGAATTTCAGTTAATGCAACATTAGTTTTCTCTCCTAAACAAGCGACACAATGTTTTAAAGCAATGACTAAAGGAATAGCCAAAGGTGAAAAGTATGGTGCGTGTCGTGTTGAGGGTGTTATCTCTGTCTTTGTAAGTCGTTTTGACCGTGCTTTAGATGCTCAATTGGAACAAGCAGGGATTGAGCCTTCTAAAACAGGAATCTACAACGCAGCTAAAATCTATAATATGATTGAGGGTAATGAAGTTCCTAATATTAGAGCCTTATTTGCTAGTACAGGGGTAAAGGGTGATAACTTAGCTCCAAACTACTATATTAAAGGGCTTATTGCAGAACACTCAGTTAATACAGCTCCTCTAAAAACAATTGAAGCACATATTGCTACTAATGACCGTGCAGAAGTTTTACCAATAGAAAATAGTATAATAAATGGTTATTTTATGAATCTTGAAGAGAATGGCTTTAATATGGATAAAATCTATAAACAACTTTTAGATGAAGGTCTTATTGCCTTTGAAGAGTCATTTAAAGATATGTTAAATAAGATTGCATAGAGTTTAATTAAGTTTGTAACTATATAATCTATTTTTGATAAATGATTATAAAGGTCAACAACATGAATGAACTATTTTTGGCAATAAATAAATTTTTTGAAAATGTCCTCTTTTTCGACATATTTTTTGGACAAGTAGAGGGAACTACTTTTCCATTTGTAGTTGCATGGCTTATTGTAGGTGGGGTCTATTTGACCTTTAAAATGGGTTTTGTTAACCTTAGAATGTTTAAACACTCATTTGATATTGTAAGAGGACGTTATAAAACTAAAGATGATAGAGGTCTTATTACCCCTTTTCAATCTCTCTCTACAGCACTTTCAGCTACAGTTGGTATTGGTAATATTGCAGCTGTCTCCATTGCTATCTCTTGGGGTGGAGCAGGGGCTGCATTTTGGATGATATTGGCAGGTTTTTTAGGTATGACACTTAAGTTTACAGAGGTAACTTTGTCTGTAAAACATAGAGAGTTTTTACCAGATGGAACGATTATGGGTGGGGGTATGGAGTACCTTTCACGAGGAGTAGCACAGAAAGGTATGCCTAGATTAGGTAAATATTTAGCTATTGTTTTTGCTTTTTTTATGGTTTTAGGAGCATTAGGAGCAGGAAATCTTTTTCAAATCTCTCAATCTTTAGCGATTGTTCAGACACATATTCCTTTTATTAATGAGCATGGTTATGTTTTTGGTCTCTTTATGGCTTTTATTACAGGTTTAGTGATTATAGGTGGTATTAAACGTATTGCACATGTTGCTGAAGCTATAGTACCTCTGATGGTTATCTTCTACTTGTTGATGGTTAGTTGGGTACTATATGTTCACTTTGCTGATATACCTCATGCTTTTGGGCTTATTGTCTCTGAGGCATTTCACCCTACAGCAGTAGCAGGTGGTGTTGCTGGAGCAATGGTTCAAGGTTTTCAAAGAGCAGTATTTTCAAATGAAGCAGGACTTGGTTCAGCAGGTATTGCTCACTCTGTTGCTAAAGTAAAATACCCTGTACGTCAAGGAATGGTATCTCTATATGAACCATTTATTGATACCATTATAGTTTGTACTATGACAGCTTTAGTTGTTATCTTAACAGGAACATACACTGGTGGAACAGAAGCCTTAGATGCTGCGATTGCTGCTAAACAGGGTTCAGTTATTACCTCTACAGCTTTTGGTTCAGTAGTCTCTTGGTTTCCTAATATTTTAGGTATTGCTATTTTTCTATTTGCTTTTTCAACAATGATTTCTTGGTCATACTATGGAGAGAGAGCATGGGTTTATCTTTTTGGTTCAAAGACATCTATTATCTATAAACTCATTTTTCTAGGTTGTATTGTTATTGCAACAGTAACAAATACAGGATTAATGGTAGATTTCTCTTCAACTCTATTTTTAGCATTAGCTGTGCCAAATATATTTGGACTTTTACTAATGTCAGGCGATGTTAGAGAGATGTTAACTGATTATTTAAAGAAGTTAAAGTCAGGTGAATTAGATGCCGAGGCGATAAGGGATTAATTTCCTTATCTTATTTAGCTTTTTCTAAATATTTACCATCAACAGTATCTACCTTAATCTTGTCACCCTCTAATACAAAGAATGGAACTTGAACAACAGCACCAGAATCAAGAGTAGCAGGTTTTTTACCACCTTGTGAGTCACCTTTGAAGTTTGGTGGTGTTTCTACTACTTCGTAGACAAATGTTTGAGGAATTTCTACTGAAATAGCTTTTCCATTGTGAAAAAGAATATCTGCTTCCATACCATCTACCATAAAGTTAAAGGTATCTTTTCCTACTTGTTCATGTGTTAAACCAATTTGGTCATAAGTAGTTGTATCCATAAACTGTAACATTTCACCATCATCATACAGATATTGCATGGTTGCTTGTTCTAAATCTGGTGTTTCAAATTTATCACCAGCGTGAACTGTTTTCTCAATTACTTTTCCTGAAGATAAGTTTTTAATTTTACATCTTACAAATGCCGCACCTTTTCCTGGTTTAACATGTTGAAAATCTACTACTCTATAAGGGTTACCATCTAACTCTAAACGTACACCTTTTTTAAGGTCTCCCATTGAAATTGTTGCCATATTATACAACTCCTAATTTTTTTTTGTTATTATATCCATTGCTTAATATTACGTTGTTTAATGGTTTACTATTTTCTGTTAAGCTTAAGCAAAATTAAATATAAGGTTTTATATGAAAAGATTATTTAGACTGTTAGCAATACTAATCGTAACTTTTTCGTTTTCCTATTCTCAGAGCATAGATTCTTCTATTGTTAAAATTTATACGGTCTCAAAGGCAACTAACTATTCAGAACCATGGAACTCATCAGTTCATCGTTCAAGTGGTTCAGGAAGTATTATCTCAGGAAACCGTATCTTAACTAATGCACATGTAGTCGCAAATGAGACATTTATTGAGGTTAAAAAATATGGTGATACCAAACGCTATCAAGCCAAGGTTCTTTATGTTTCTCATGACATTGATTTGGCACTTTTAGAGGTGAAAGATAAAGAGTTTTTTAAAAATACTACTCCATTAGAGTTTGGTACTTTGCCCAATATACAAGACAAAGTAACGGTTTATGGTTACCCCATGGGTGGGCATACTATCTCTGTTAGTACAGGTATAGTCTCTAGGATTGAACATAATCTTTATGCACATAGTCATAAAAGTTTTTTAGCTATTCAGATTGATGCTGCAATTAACCCTGGAAACTCTGGTGGACCAGCTATTTCAAATGGAAAAATTGTTGGTGTGGTTATGCAGGGTATTACATTTTCTCAAAATATAGGATATATGGTACCTGTTGATATGATTCAGCATTTTTTAAAAGATGTAGAAGATGGTAAATTGGATGGTTTTCCAAAATTGGGTATTAAGATTGATAAGATTGAGAATCCTACACGAAAAGCATATTATCATTTAGCTGATGATGAAGGAGGAGTTTTAGTAGTAGATATTGTATATAATTCTGTGTTCAAAAATGTACTAAAAAAAGAGGATATTATTACAGCTATTAATGGGAATAAAATAGAAAATGATGGAACTGTAGAGTTTAGAAAAAAGCAATATACACACTTTAAATACTATATAGATTTACTCCAATATGGAGATAAAGTAACACTAGATATTCTGCGTAATGGTAAAAAGATGACTCTACATGTTACTCTACCAAAAACATCAAGTTTAGAACACTCTACCTATTCTCCATTGGAGTATGATACTATGCCAAGATATTTTATGTTGGGTGGATATGTATTCTCTCCAGTTACACAAAACCTTTTAAATTCATCTATGAGACCAATGTTAGGTTTAAGATATACAGCAACAAAGTTCCCTACCAAAGACAAACAAGAGCTTGTAGTACTTCTTAAAGTTTTAGCTTCAGAACATACACGAGGTGACTATGGCATAGCTATGTGGTATATTGACAAGGTAAATGGAAAAAAGTTCAAAGACTTTAAAGAGTTTTATCATCTAGTTATGGATGGAGATGAAAAGTATGTCATAATAGAAGATGAAGATGGTGAGAAAGTAGTTATTGACCGTAAAAAAGCAATAGCAAATGAGAAAGATTTGCTAGAACGTTATAGTATTAAAGCCAATAGGTCAGATGATTTAGGAGTAAAAAATATTATGTGTTCGGTGGAGTAAAAATATACTCCACTAACATTAAAATTTACCCCCCAGTCTCATAAAAAGCTCTTGAAGATACCTCTTGACCCTCATTAGAATTGTCTTCTTCTGTCCAACGGTTCTCTTTTGGTTTGTCTCTTAGTACTTGGGCTAAGACTTGACTAGCTCCCTCTATGTCACCCTCTTTTACAGATTTAGCAATGCTCATTGCTTCATCAAAGTAGAGACATGGAATAAGGTTTCCTTCGGCTGTAAGTCGAATACGGTTACAGTTTTCACAGAAGTCATGTTTATGTGGGTCAATAAGCCCAAACTCATAACCATTCTCTTCTATGTTGTAGTTAAATGAAGGACTTGCCCCCTCACGTCCAAGTGCGTGAATGGTGTATTTTTCTTTGACCTTCTCTAAAATCTCTCGTCCATGCATTCCTCTTAGGGTCTCTACTGCATGACGGTTTTCCATGTATTCAATAAAACGAATTTTGATATTTCGTTCCATACAGTATTCCATTACATCAATGATTTCATTATCATTAATACCTTTTAGAGGAACCATATTTATCTTAACTCCTAAGCCAATTTCTAAAGCTTTGTTAATCCCTTTTAACACAGGAGCTAATACATCTTTTCCTGCAATTTTAGCTACTACAGGGGCTTGAAGAGAATCTAGTGAGATATTTAGTCGTTTTAGTCCTGCATCTTTTAGTTTTTGAGCTACTGAAGCTAGTAAAAAAGCATTGGTGGTAAGAGCTAGGTCAATATCTGGCTTGTAGTCGTGAATCATTTTAATAAATCTATCTAATCCCTCTCTTAGAAGAGGTTCCCCACCTGTTAGACGAATTTTAGTAATTCCTTCGTCAATACCGACTTTTACAAATAAAAAAAGCTCTTCAAAAGAGAGTAAGTTCTCTTTTGGAACCCAAGAGAATGGTTTCTCTGGCATACAGTATTGGCAACGAAAGTTACAACGTTCTGTAAGAGAGATTCTAAGGTAGTTTACGGTTCGTCCGTGTCCATCTATAAGCATAATAATCCATTATAATAATTTTGCTTAGATTAACTAAAAGTAGATAAAAGTGTGATGATGTATGTCAATTAATAAGAAGAATGGTAAAAAAATTAAAAATAGACATCTTTTCTTGTAGGTTCGATTTTATCAAACGTGATATTAAAATTCAATTTCCATAAATATTATTTTATTTGTGGTGTTTGGTTTTGATGTTCGATGAAATCGAACCTACAGTAATTTAGATGTCTGACAATAAGTACCTGACCATAATAAATGACATATTTTAACGATAAGAAAAAGGTACAGGTACAAGGCAGATTTTTGCAGGACTAGCCGTAGCTAATTCAAGAAAATCTAACGCCGTAGATGTGCATTTTTCTTATCGCCCGTAGGGTGAAATGATTTTGCCTTATCTTTGCACGAAAATATCTTTGAATTAGCTAAGGCTAGTCCTTCAGATATTTTCGTACAAATCTAAGGCAAACTCATTTCATTAAAATATGTCATTTATTATGGTCAGGTACTTAACTAGAGCAAAGCTCTAGTTATATTCCTTTTAATGTAAATCTCTCCATTGAGACTGTTTCCAAAGGTAAGCTAAGATTGTAAATATAAAGAAGAATCCTAGTACCCAAGGTCCTGCTAATGCTCTTGCTGGAGCAGATGGGTCACCTGTCTCTTCTAAATAAGACATAACTTTTTCAAAACCTTCATGGTTAAGTCCTGTTCTAGGCATTGCAGTACCTTTAAGTTCAGCTTGAGGATTCTCAATGAACGTTGCAAGGAAATGCTCACTTCTAGCTCTATAGATAATAGATAAATCAGGTGGAAGTTTACCAAGATAATTAGCTAAAGAAGCTTGTTCCTCTGCTACTTTTTGGTCATATTTCATCTTATCTATATCTTGACCTGTTTTAATGTTTGACTTAGTTTTAGGAATCTCTCCTAATTGAGTCAACTTACCATAACGGTTAGCATGACATCTTGAACAAGCCTCTTTAAACGCCTCTTTAGGTGTAACTTCTCCAGCTTTTTTAGCTTTTAAGTATGCAACAACGTTTGCAATATCTTGTGGCTTATTTACCATAGTTGTAACACTACCCATTGGGTGAGACATAGTACCATTAGGGTATTTATGGTCAACATTTGTTCCTATTGCTGGGTCTTTAATAAGTGCAATCAAGAAATTTTTATCATAAATTGCACCTGCATGCTCTAAGCTAGGAGGTGTAACACCACCCATATTTGCAGCACCATCCATGTGACACCCTGCACACATAGCAAAAGTAGCTTCACCAGCAACTGGGTCACCTTTAAGTTTAGCTATCTCTTTTACTTCTGACCAAAATTTCTTTTTGACCTCTTTTTTATTTTTAGAAGTCTCTTCAATATCAGCAGTTCCATCATACACTAAGTTATGCCCTTCGACATGTTTATGCATTTGAGAGTGAGCAAATGGCTCAACTCCCCAATATAGTACAAGTGTAAAAGCTGCCACAATACCAAGTATTTTTAACTCTTTATTCATCATATACTCCTTACAGCTTTTTTTCGAATTTTGTAATAATTGGTAGTAAAACCCAAAGAACAAAGAATGTTATTGCGGCAACTAGACCAATTGTACTCCAAATACCTTGTGGAGGTAGTTTACCCATAAATGTTAAGACTAGCATATCTACTAACATTGCCCAGAACCATAAGTGAAATAGTCCTCTTCTGTTTGCAGGTGCAACGTTTGGACTTCTATCTAAGAATGGAATTGTAAAGAAAATTACTTGTGCAATAGCAAAGGCAATTAGTCCAACATTTGTTGAGAATGGACGTAAAACTTCATAAGACCATAAGAAGTACCACTCAGGGTAGATGTGTGTAGGAGTTTTTAAACCATTAGCTGGGTCAAAGTTTACAGGATCCATTGCGAACTCAAAGTGGTAAAATACCAAATAGAAGAACATAATGAAGTATACACCCATTACAAATACATCTTTACTTAGGAATACAGGAGAGAATGGAATTACTTCTGATTTTCTTCGAGACTCTGTTGTTCCCTCTTTCCAT
>JALUKJ010000134.1 GCA_027056615.1 Campylobacteraceae bacterium
GTACTATTGAAAGTAATAATAATAATAAAAATAAATTTTTAAAAAAAATCATAATAAAGCCTTTTAAAAATTTTAGCTAAGAAAAATTAACAGAAAGTAAATGTAAAACTTTAGAGGCTTTTTCTATGACTTGAGGATGTTCATCTATGTAGACAGCTCCACCAACACCTGTTGAGAGTGTACCTGCAACTAAAGCTATTTTTAACCATGAATAGGGGCGTTCTCCTGAAACTTTTCCTGTTTGTGCATTTATTGCATAGTTATAGTTTTTCTGTTTCCATTTAAATTTAGCTATCCAAATAGGAAAGAGAACATTTTTATAAGATGTGTCATGGTAGTTAGTTTTTAGTGATAAAATCTGCTGTTGGTCTCCACCAATGTCATTACGAACACTTTGACGTATAACACTATTCATTTTAACTTTGGCAAGTTCAAATCCATTGTCTAGCTCAATAGTGTATTCTTCCGAGTTGAATCCTACAAGATACTTATTGTTAAATGGCACAAGTTTTTTGGTATACCAAGGGGCAAGATTATCCAATATATTATAGGGAATAGTTTTAGATGCACCAATGGTAATATCATCAAAGTCATTATGTACACGACCAGATACAGGTGTCCATCGAATTCTTTGCTCTTGAACACTTTGACGTACCTCTCTTCCATCGACTATAACAGTTTTCTCTACTGTTACATAGTATATATCTCCTCTTTGACCATAGTAGTTACTAACTGTTTTAGCATCATAAGTCCAGTGGGGTAGGTAGTAGCCTTTTAGTTTATCATTGTCTGCTAAAAACTTGTTTAATTTAGAAGGAGCAAACCACAAAGAGCCAATCCACTTTTTAAAAGCTTCTCTTGCCTCTTTTTGAGAGAGTTTAAAAGGTATAAGTGATTTAGGAGTAATCTCTTTTACAAAATCAATAATAGCAGGTGTTCCACAGTATGGACAGTTAGAGGAGAAGGAGTAGGGAGTCATGGTAAAAGTTGCTGAACATTTACTACACTTAACCTCTTTTATTATCTCTTTTTTATTTTGTCTATTGAGTTCTTTTAAAGCTTTATCTAGGTCATACTCTTTAATTTTTTCCAAAGAGGAGTCAATTAATTCAGTGCTTTGGCAAAATTCACATTTTAGAGATTGCTCAATTGGACTAAAACGTAGAGGAGCACCACAATTCTTACAGGTGAAATTAATTGATTTGAACTTCAAAGTAGTCTACTCTCTCTTATATTTTTGGTAGAGGTGGAGGGGTAGCATGAAAATATTTATCTAAAATAGTATGTGCTTCTACCCAATCTTTTAGTCCTTCTGTCCAGACAAGAGTATCTTTTTTTATTTTATTTTCACGAATTAGAAGTTGAATGGTACGAATATCATAAGGGCCTTCTCTCTCTCCACTTAATGCAACATAGTATTTTTTACTATTGACATCAGGAAGAGGAGGAGGGGTATTTTTGTCAACTTTACTCTTTGAAAAGCTCTCTGCCATAGACTGCCCTATGGCAATACCTGCACCCATACCTATCATATCTCCCATAGAGCCACTATTAGAAGAACCCAATGCTTCTCCTGTTTGGTACTTGATATGCTCATCAAGATTACCTGTAATTGCACGACTACTACGTTTGTCAAGAGCCTCTTCTACATTAGATGGCAAAGAGATATTTTCTATTAAAACTTTTGTAAGATGTAGACCATACTCTTCAAAGTAAGGAGCAATTTTTTTAGAAATATACTCTGAAAATTTCTCATAATTAGAAGCCAAGTCTAAAACAGGAATATTACTCTCACCTAAAATAGTTGTAAATTTAGAGATAATGAGATTGCTAAGTTGGTTGTCAATCTCATCAACAGTAAAGTGATTGTCTGTTCCTACAATCTCATTCATAAACTTTTTAGGGTTAGTAATACGAATCTCATACGTTCCAAAAGCACGAAGACGAACCATATAAAATTCAGGGTCACGTACCATAATTGGATTTTTAGTTCCCCACTTTAGGTCGGTAAAACGTTTGGTATTTACAAAATAGACCTCTGCTTTAAATGGAGAGTTAAATCCATGGTCCCAATGATTTAGTGAAGTCATAATTGGTATGTTTTTAGTCTCTAGTTCATAGATACCAGGTTCTAAAACATCAGCAACTACCCCTTCGTTAACAAATACAGCTACTTGTGACTCTCTTACTGTTAATTTTGCTCCATATTTAATCTCATGATTATAAGTAGGAAATCTATAAACCATGGTATCATGTGAATTATCTGTCCACTCAATAACATCAATAAATTGTCCAAATGCCCAGTCAAAAAGTCCCATGGTTTATCCTTTTGTAATCTCTTCTACAGTTTGTGTTGGTAATGTTTCAAGTTTTGTTTTTGTTGAAAGAAGAGCCTCTTTTAGTTTATGCTCTGTCTTTTTAAGTTCAGCTAAAGCTTTTATTCTAGATTTTTTACCCTCTTCTGCAATCTCTAGTGAGTCATTTAGAGTAGCAATGAGGGTATCATTGGCAATCTTAATACTCTCAATATCAAATATTCCACGTTCCATCTGAGTTCTAACCTCTTTGTTAGCTTCTCTAAGACCTTCTGCATTTTTTTCTAGTAGTTCATTAGTTAAGTCGGTAGCATTTTTAAGTGCTTTTGCAGATTCATGACTTCTAAAAATAGTTACTGTTTGAGCGAGTTGGTTTCTCCATAGAGGTACAGTGTTGACTAGAGTAGAAGCAATTTTATTAATTAGTGATTTGTCATTTTCTTGAATAAGTCTAATACTTGGAAGTGATTGCATTGTAACTTGTCTAGAGAGTCTAAGGTCATGTACACGACGCTCTAAGTCATCTCTAAAAGAACGTATCTCTTTAAGCTCTTGAATGGCTAACATATCTTCACTTTTTGCTTTGGCTTCATACTTTGGGATAATCTTCTCTTCTAACTCTTTTTTCTTAATTTCACCTGCTTCAATATATATTTCTAGTGTTCTAAAGTACTCCAAGTTAGCTTCGTAGAGTTTGTCAAGAGAGACAATATCTTTCATTAGTTTACTTTTGTGACTCTCTAGGTTATTTGAAATTTCATCAATTTGGTCACGAACCTCTTCATAACCTTGCATAAATTTAACTAAAGGTTTAGTTCCTCCAAAAAGTTTAGAATACCATGGAAGTTTTTTATTTGGATTTAACTCTTCAAGGTCAAATCCTTTAATCGTAGCAATCATTTCATTAAGTACAGCTCCAGCTCTTCCTGTATCTTTATTTTTAACACCGTCTATCATACGGTTAGATATCTCATCAAGCTCCTCTTGTGCAGAAGCTCCAAAGTAGATAATAGAGCTTCTATTGTTAAAATCTAATTCTGATAGAGCCTTTTCTAATTTTGATTGCTCCTCTTCTTGAATCGCTGGTAGATTTTCATTTTGCTCTTCTATTGTAGTCTCTATAATCTCTTTTGTTTTTGTTTCCATTTTTGTTTCCTATTTAATTTTTTATCTGTTCTTGTAAGACATCTATATTGACATCTAAATCAAACTCATTATTCTTTTTTAGTCGAGTTAGCTCTTTGTCAAATCGACGCTCTACATCCTCTAGAAGTTGATGTAGTTTATCTTTTGTCTCTTTTTTTATATCTGCTTCATCCATTGAGGTATAAGAGTTAGTAACGTTCTCTAAACCATCAATATATACTACTAAAAATTTACGTGCAACACGAATGTCTTTTGGGTCTTCTTGAATAGTTTGAATAATATTCTCAGCCTTTGTAACAGCTAAAGAGAGTTTTTTTTGTAAAAGAGTATCATTTGAAATCTTATCTATATGTCTTTTTATCTCACTAATTTTAGATTTTGCTTCTGAAATAGTTTTTAATACTAATTCAGCAGAAATGTCACCAATATTTTCTAATTTATCATCTCTAGGGTCTAACCCATAGTAGAGATAGTATCCAATAGATGAAATTATAGATAGAAATATTCCTATAAAAAGAGACTCTCCTCCTGCAATGGTTGCTGTAAAAAAAGTTGAGATGCCTAAAAGTATAGCAGAGAAAGTTTTATATGGTCTTTTGGGAGCTTTAGTTAATTTCTCTTGGTTATATTTAAGCTCATTAGCTAGTCCTATAGTATTCAATTTAGCTGTTGCATAAAAGAGTCCAAAAGCAGTTAAATTTAGTAAAAAGGCTGAAATATTTCGTTCTATTAGTGCTAATATAATAGCAAGAAAAAGAGGAGCTAAAAAGATATATAGTAGATAACCTTTTTTTAATTTATAGGTTTTTAAATATATTTCTGGTTTGTATTTTTTAACAAAAGCCATAGCGTTATCCTAAAAGTTGACCCAAAGGGTACCAAACAGTTAATCCAGTAGAGAGAAGAATAAATAAGAATCCAAATAGTTTTTTCATAAAACTATTTTATCATAAAATTCTTAGGAGAATATTTTTATCTTGTTCCCACTGAGATGGTCAATGCCAATGAATTAAGGAATAAATATTCAAAAACTGTAGGTTCGATTTCATCGAACGGATTGTTTTATGAGCTTCAATTTTTTGTTCGATAAAATCGAACCTACAGGATTTAGGCTTAATTCAATGGCATTGCCGAGATGGTGGGAACAATAAAACTATTGATTAATACCAAGTGCCTTAAGTGTTTCATAAGTGATTCCACCTGTTGCTAAAGAGTTGTCTCTTTGGTATTTATCTAGTGCTACACGTGTATCACGTCCAAGAACACCATCAATTTTACCAGGATTATAATCTTTTGCTTTAAGTGCATTTTGAATTTGTAAAATAACATCTTTGTTCATGTTTGTTTGGCAAAGAATTCTTTCCCAACTTTGATGCGCTTCTGAAATTTTCTCTTTTTTCTGAATCTCTTTGTAGACAGCATCAATAGGTGTTTTAACCTCTTTAGCCTCTTCTACAAGTTTTTTAACCTTAACTATTTTGTAAGTTGGGTTAATAGCAATTTTATTGGTTGTTGCAGGGGCATCTATAACAGTTTTTGTAATTTTCTTTTTAATTGCAGGAGTCTCAACTAAACAGATTTCATGACCAGTATATTTTAAGCCTTTCTCAACAGAATCACCAACTCTAATCCATGAAAATGATGGTCCATGTTCAAGAACTTTTTTCTCAATAGTAGTTTTTACAGCAGGAATAGTAATAGTCTCGGTTTTAGCTGGAGAGATGAGTTTTTTAACTTTTACAATTTTTGTTTCAGCAGGAATCTCAATGACTTTTATTGTTGCAGGTGTTTTGACTACTTTTCTCTTAACAATTTTGTATTTTGCAGGTACTTTAATAAGACACATAATCTCACCTGTTGCACCATCTAACTTAGTTGCTGGATTTTTACCCTTTTTCCATACAGTTTTCTCTTTTTCTACAAGTACTTTATCTTCAACATATCCATAAGTTGCAGGTATTGTAACTGTTTTTTTAGTAGCAGGTTTAACCTCAATAGTTTTCTCTACCATCTCATATTTTGCAGGAATAATCTTACTTTTTGTAGTCTCGTCTTGAATAACAACTTCTTCTTTTACTGTTTTATAGCTTTCAGGAGTATAGTACTCTTTATAACAAGTACTAGGAGTAGTATTTTCAATATCAACACCTTTTAGTTTTGCTGCTGCTAAAAGTTCATTACTTACTGGTGCAGAATGTTTTCTTAAACTAACATGCCAAGAGCGTAGAGCAGGTTTTACTTCTATAATTTCAGAGACTTTTTTATATTTTGGAGGTATGGTAACAAGTTTTTCACTAGCAGGAGTGACCTCTACTTTCTCTTCTACCCATTTATATTTTGCAGGAATTATTTTAATTTTATTTGATGCTTCTTGAACTAAAATGCGTTCATTGACAGTTTTATATTTGGCAGGTATAACAACTTTAGCATAACACTCTCCAGCTTTGGCATTTGGTGGAGTGAGTGATACCTCTGCTTGTATAGAACTAATTGGTAGTAGTAGACCTAAAAGTATTAATGAATATCTTAGTTTCATTGATTTTCCTTTAATGTAATAAAATTCAATTAATAGTATATAGGAAAAAACTTAAGATAGTATTAAAAAATATTTATTAATGTTCAGAGTTAATTATTTAAAAACCTTTTAGAAGAATAGTATAAAGTTGTTCTACTATAATATCTTCAAGATGGATAGTACTATGAGTACTATATAGTTTAAAAATATCTTTTTTATCAAATTTATCTCCTTGTATACAAGTTGGGTGAGCAGGTAAAAAAGCTCTCATTAATCCCACTTTATCTTCTAAAATAGTTTCACAAATATAGCAAAAACCATTGTCATAAAGTCTACCTTCATGGTTAAGTAGTTTCATATATGCCTCTATGGCTAAACGTTTTGGACTCTGTTTGCTCCATTTTTGTGCTATGTTTAATAATAACTCAAAGTAGAAACTATCTAGCTCTATTGTATCACGTAGATGGGGTTCAAAGAGTTTAATAAAGTTTTGCCAGATAAGTAGACGATTTTTTGAAAATATCCAAGGAAAAGATATATGTGATAGTGAACGCATATTTGGCATAAAATTGTTTTTTGATTCCTTTATTTCAAAGTCAACTAAATTACCTATTTGTAAAATAGAGTGTCTTGCACCAAAGAAACGCCAATAGGTTTTTATTGCATCATTGCTTAGCACGGTAACAATCACATCTTCATTTTTTGCTTTTCTTATATTAATTATAAATCCACGCATCTGTTTAATTATCTTTTTGGTATTATCGACCCAATTTCTGGGGGGATATATTACTTAAAACCCTATTATATATTAATTAAAGGTGGCTTATGCAAAATCTCTTTACGTCGTTTAAAGATAACTGTGGTTTTGGACTTTTAGCGTCTATTGACAACACTCCAACACATAAAAACTTAGAAGATGCAATTACATCTCTTTCTCGAATGATGCACCGAGGGGCAATTGCTGCAGATGGTAAGACGGGTGATGGTTCTGGACTTTTACTCTCTTTACCTAAATCATTTTTTGAGAAACAAGCCTTATCAGAGGGGATTGATTTACCTGAAATTTATGCTGTTGCGATGGTCTTTTCTAATAATGAATCTGATTTTGATGTTATTTCAGAAGTGTGTGAAAATAATGATTTGAATGTTGTTTATACTCGTACTGTTCCTCTTGACACTAATGCTCTTGGTGAACAAGCATTAGAGTCTCTTCCTACGATTAAGCAAGTGTTTGTTACTCCTAAATCAGCTGTTGCAGTCAAACGTTTTGAAGCTATGGTTTATCTTTCACGTAAAGAGATTGAGGCAAAACTTATTGACGATAATAGCTTTTATATTCCATCATTTTCAACATCAGTGGTCTCTTATAAAGGGCTTGTGATGCCAACGCACATCAAAGAGTTCTATACTGATTTAGCCAATGAAGATTTTAAAA
Organism: Campylobacteraceae bacterium; assembly: GCA_027056615.1. Lineage (GTDB taxonomy): Bacteria > Campylobacterota > Campylobacteria > Campylobacterales > Sulfurovaceae > UBA1140. Next base: position 7,412 of record JALUKJ010000134.1, read on the forward strand.
TTTCATTTTGTCTTTTCCACCAAAGATTCTCAACTAATACACTACCTCAGTGGAAATTGGCTCAACCATTTAGAATGATTGCTCACAATGGTGAGATTAACTCTGTTACAGCAAACCGATTTAATGTTGCAGCTAAAGTTGCCACTGCTAAATCAGATGTCTTTACTGATGAAGAGATGGATAGACTTCGTAATGTCATTCAATCAGATATGTCTGATTCAGCTTCACTAGACAATTTTATGGAGTTCTTGCGTGTAAATGGTGTTGATTTCTTTAAAGCAGCTCGTTCATTGGTTCCTGCTCCTTGGCAGAACGCACCACACATGGACAGTGAACTTAGAGCTTTTTATGAGTATGCAAGTACCTCTTTTGAGCCATGGGATGGACCAGCAGCTGTGAGTATGACCGATGGTCGCTATATTGGGTGTGTACTTGACCGAAATGGACTTAGACCATCTAAATACATTATTACAACCGACAATAGACTTTTGATTACCTCTGAATATGGTGTTTTAGAAGTACCTGATGAAGAGATTGTAGAGCGTGGACGACTTCAATCTGGAGAGATGATGGGGGTTGACCTTAAACATGCCAAAGTACTTAAGACAAATGATATTGACGACTACTTAAAAGGGCTTAACCCTTATGATAAGTGGTTATGTGGAAATATGTCTTATCTTCAAGAGCATAAGCCATGCCAAGAGACCTTAGCTAAAAATGAAATACCAAAAGATAGCTCTACCATGGCAGCGAAGCAACGTTACTTTAACTACACTTCTGAGGTACTTAGAGAGGTTATTCGCCCAATGATTGCTGAGGGTAAAGAGACTACAGGTGCTATGGGTGATGATACACCAATTGCAGCATTTTCAAATGAACAGCGAAACTTTACAGACTTCTTTAAACAGAAATTTGCACAGGTAACTAACCCACCAATTGACCCAATTCGTGAAAAAACAGTAATGAGTCTCAACACTGGTTTTGGAGATATACAAAATATTTTAGCTGATGGTTCAGACCATGCTAAACGACTTAAAACAGTACTTCCTGTTATGTCATCTACACGTTTCTCTCTACTTCAAGAGTTTGGGGATGAAAATAACGAAAAGTATGACCCATCGTATAAATATGGTCAATATGATACTACTTATACTTCAGATTTAAAAGCAAGTTTAGATGCATTGATTGAGAAAATAATTGTAGATGTTCGTGACAATGGGGTTAAAACTATTATCTTAGATGACCGTGGGTTAAATGAGAACAATAAAGTCATTCCAATGCTTATGGTCATTGGTCGTCTTAGTCAAGAGCTACTCAATGCAAAACTACGACACCTTACCAGTATTGTTGCTGTAACAGGTGAAGTGTTTGACCCTCACTCTGCTTCGTGTATGATTGCGTATGGGGCAGCAGCTATCTTCCCTTATCTCCTCTATTACATTGTAACTGAGTTAGAGGGTGAGAACGATGATTTGAAACATACTTTACGACGATTTAGACGAGCCATGGGTGCAGGACTTATGAAGATTATGTCTAAAATGGGAATTGCAACTATTTCATCTTACCGTAACTCACGACTCTTTGATAGTATTGGGTTAAGTAAAGAGATTGTTGATGACTGTTTTACAGGAACGACAGCACTCTTAACAGGATTGGGTTATGAGGATATAGATGCACGTTTAAATAGTAACCATTCACGTGCCTTTACCAATGCATTTGAAGGGAAAAGAAATTCACTCTACAAAGGTGGTTTCTATAAATATAGAAGAGGAGAGGAGTTCCATGACTTCTCTCGTCCGACTATCTCTGCCATGCAAAAAGCATCCCAAAGTGGCGAGGCTTCTGATTATGAAGAGGTTAAAAAATTAGTTAATCATAGAGATAAAAAGTTTATTAGGGACTTCTATGAACTTAACTCAGAGCGTAAGCCTATCTCAATTGATGAGGTTGAGCCATTAGAGGCTATCTTTAAACGCTTCTCAACAGCTGCTATGTCTATGGGTTCTATATCTCAAGAGGCACATGAGACTTTAGCTGCTGCTATGAATAAAATTGGAGCAAAATCAAACTCTGGTGAGGGTGGTGAAGACCCTGCACGTTATGGAACTAATAGAAACTCATCTATTAAACAGATTGCTTCTGGACGTTTTGGGGTAACACCTGAATACCTACGTTCTGCTACAGAGATACAGATAAAAGTAGCCCAAGGTGCAAAACCAGGTGAGGGTGGTCAGCTTCCTGGAAGTAAAGTCTCACCTCTTATTGCAAAGCTTAGATTTACAAAACCAGGTGTAACTCTTATCTCACCACCACCACACCACGACATCTACTCTATTGAAGATTTGGCACAGTTAATTTTTGATATGAAACAGATTAATCCAAATGCAAGAGTAGCTGTTAAATTGGTATCAACAGCAGGTGTAGGAACTATTGCTGCAGGTGTAGCTAAAGCCTATGCTGATAAAATTATTATTTCAGGTGCCGATGGTGGTACAGGTGCTGCTCCAATCGGCTCTATTCGATTTGCAGGTAATCCTTGGGAGTTAGGACTTATTGAATCGCATAATGCGTTAAAAGCTAACAACTTAAGAGGGCAGGTAACCCTTGAAACCGATGGGGGACTTAAAACTGGTCTCGATGTAGTTAAAGCAGCTATCTTAGGTGCTGAAGAGTACGCCTTTGGTACAGGTGCATTAGTTCTTGTAGGGTGTATTATGCTTCGTGTTTGTCACCTTAACACTTGTGGTGTGGGTGTTGCAACACAAGACCCTCATTTAAGAGAGAAGTTCAAAGGAAATGTAGATAAAGTTGTTAACTACTTTACACTTATTGCCCAAGAGATTAGAGAGATTTTAGCAGAGCTTGGTTATAAATCGTTAGAAGAAATTGTTGGACAAAATCACCTATTAAAAGTGATTGATGATGAGTTTGCTAAGAAGTTCAACTTTGAAGAGTTGCTCTATAAACTAGAGGGAATTAACACTTGTCAAGTACCATTTAACGAACCTTATGACCAAAATGAGTATGAGCAAGAGTTAGTAAAAGAGTTAATGCCAACTATTAAAGACCCATCAAAACCAATTGTAATTAATAAAGAGATTTCTAATTTAAACAGAAGTTTTGCAACACGAATTTCTGGTGAGATAGCCCAAATTCATGGTAATGCAGGTCTACCTGATGGAACTATTACACTTAACATGAAAGGTACAGCAGGTCAATCACTTGGTGCATTTATGTCAAAAGGAATCAATATCAACATTGATGGTGCAGGAAACGACTACATTGGTAAAGGAATGAACGGTGGTAACATTGTCATCACCTCTACTAAAGCTGGTCAAAAGTTTGCTCTTGGTGGAAATACTTGTCTTTACGGTGCAACAGGTGGAATACTCTATATTCATGGTCAAGTAGGTGAACGTTTTGCTGTTAGAAACTCAGGAGCCATAGCCGTAGTTGAGGGAACAGGTGACCACCCTTGTGAGTACATGACAGGTGGAACAGTTGCTATTCTTGGTAAAACAGGTGTTAACTTTGGTGCAGGTATGACAGGTGGTATAGCTTTTGTCTATGATGAAGAGGGAGAGTTCTATGAAAAAGTAAATCCTGAATTGGTGGAAGCACTTAGAATTGATACTGATGAGTGGGAAGATGAAAGATTTGAGCTTAAATACTTACTTAAAAATTATGTGGCTAAAACTGGTAGTAGAGTTGCTACTAAAATCTTAGAAAACTGGAGACACGAAATCCGTAAATTCTGGATGGTTGCTCCAAGAGGAATTAAGCCTAGTCTTGCTGCTGATAAGAAGGGTGAGTAATGTCTGATAGCCAAGAGGTTTTCTCTTGGTTATTTAACTGTCTATTTAACTCGTCCCCAAGCTCCAAGCTTGGGGGATGCCTATTGGAGAAACAATGACAAAATAAAGCTATTGTAACTTTAATAGATACATATTTTTTATTTTTTACATATTTAGAAAATTCATGTATACTTCTATAATGAAAAAATATCGTCAAATAAAAACAAGGCATAAAATAAAATTGGAAATGGCGTAGGTAGGTTTCCCCGATGCCGACATAAACACACACAAATCAAAAAAAGGTTCCTGACCCCAAATAGATAATAAAAAAAAAGGTTCCTGACCTGGAGTTTGCAGTTTAAGTGAAAATTAAGCTATAAAAGTCATCCTATTTTTATTCTTTTTGTATTTTTTAAACTTTCACTAAAGCCTTTTCTGTGGTATTTCAAAAAAATTTTCAGAATAAAAACAAGATGGTTAATGTGACTTTAGAATAGCTTAAACTGCAAACCCCATTCCTGACCCCAACTTTACACCCAACTTTACACCCCAGTGATTAAATCTCCACTTTTGTGATATAATCTAAAAATCATAAAAGAGGAGAGAAATAAAAAGTAAAGATGATAGAAATAAAGCTACAATAGAAGCAACTTGAGATTGCTTAATATCTTGGTTTATCTAAATCTCATGTTTCTAAGGTATTGAAAGAAGTGTAGATTTAACCACTAGGGTGGTGTAAAGTTGATTTAAAACTCCTCACACCAATAACGCCAATCCTCAATAGCATTCAAAGTATCATCATCACAATCAACACCTTTAATATGGATTAAGGGAATATCATAAATATGTTCACCTTTTTCAATCCCCACGGTAGCTACAAAATTATAAACAGAGACATCATCCTCACTTCTATTGATAAACTCTGTCACAGTAACATTATCTCCTTCTTGAAGAGAGCCAATTTTAATGTCTCCAACAATAGAGGCTTGAAAAGGGAATTTCAAATTATCATTTAGATAGTAAAACCAACCCATTGCCATCTCATATTCATTATAACAGTCAACTATCATTTCATCTTCAATTCTATCTTTACGGTTTGTATCACTCATTTATTGTCCTTTTTTCCTTTATTCAAAAATCCCCCTCAACTCATCCTTATCCATCTTCCCAAGCCAATTCTCCCCAACAGAAACACTCAAACTAGAAAGCTCCTGCTTTGCTTTTATCATCTTGTCTATCTTCTCCTCAAAACTATCTTTGGTAATAAAACGATAGACCGAAACATTCCGTTTTTGACCAATTCTAAAGGCTCTATCGGTTGCTTGGTTTTCAACGGCAGGGTTAAACCATAGGTCGTAGT
>JALUKJ010000135.1 GCA_027056615.1 Campylobacteraceae bacterium
CAACTACACTTATAACAATAATTTTGAAGTAACAAGCACCACCTATGCAGGAGCAACCCAAAACTACAGTTATGACAATGACGGACTCCTGTTAACATCAGGAGCATACACCTTAACAAGAGATGCACAAAATGCTTACACAACAAACCTAACAGATGGAACAGTAAATCAAAACAGAACCTATAACAGTTATGGAGAGTTAACAAAGGTAGAAGACAATAGTTTCACCTACGAAATAACCCAAAGAGACAATGCAGGAGCAATCACTCAAAAAGTAGAAACACTCAACGGAACAAGTAACACTTACGACTACACTTTTGACAATATGGGAAGATTAACCCAAGTAAAAAAAGATGATGTCGTTGTAGAGTCATACACCTATGATAACAATGGAAACAGAGTATCTGCTACAGTTAATGGAACAACTACCACAGCTTCATATACCTTAGATGACCAATTAGAAGTCTATGGAGACAACACCTACCACTATGACGATGATGGTTACCTAGATGAAAAGACAACACCTGATGGTACAACAACCTATAGCTATGGAACATTAGGAGAGTTAAGAGGGGTAGTTACTCCAACAAAAACCATAGAGTACTTGTACAATGCCAATAACCAAAGAGTAGCTAAAAAGGAAGATGGTCAAATAGTAGAAAAATATCTATGGGCAGACCTAACAACACTTCTAGCCATTTATGATAAAGATGATAATCTTATTCAGAGATTTGAATACGCCGATAACCGAATGCCAATAAGCATGACAAGCAATGGTCAAAAGTACTACCTACACTACAACCAAGTAGGAACACTAAAAGCAGTAACCGATACAACTAATAACATCATAAAAGAGATAAGTTATGATACTTATGGTAATATTCTCTACGATAGTAATCCAAATTTTAAAGTACCATTTGGTTTCGCAGGTGGGCTTTATGATTCTGATACTAAACTAACAAGATTTGGTTATAGAGATTATGACGCATACACTGGAAAGTGGACGGCTAAAGACCCTATTGACTTTGGTGGTTGGGATAGTAATCTTTATGGGTATGTTTTGGGTGACCCTGTGGATTTTGTTGATTCACAAGGACTATTTTTAGCAAACTTGATTGGTGCAGCTATAAATCTTGGCTTTGAAGGTTATACTCAATATCAGACAGGAACACTAGGATGGAATTGGCATAGTATAAGTAGATTGGCTGTAGCTGCTGGAACTGGAGCCTTAGGTGGATTTGGTAGTACATTAACTAGAGCAATAATTTTTGGTGCAACTGCAAATGCTATTAATACAGCTTATCAAGATTTAGATAGTAATAATTATAATTCTGATTGTATTGATTGGAAAAAAATTGGAAGGAACTCTTTATTTGGTGGTGGTGGTGGAGCTTTTGGATATGGATTAGGACGAATAGGGAGCTATATTTATCGTCCTACACCTGGAGGAGTAATTGGTAGTTCTCTTCGTAATCCATCAAAAACAAATTATGGAGAATATGGTTCAGCAGTAGGAGCAGTAGGAGGAGGAATTATTGGAAATCAATAATTGGTTTGATTTAATACTTTACAGTGGATTTACATTAATGGTATTGATAGGAATTCCTCTCTATTTAGCTCTTTTAAAAAAAGGGATAGAAGCATGGATAAAATTTGGATGCTGTGTAAAACTACCAAAATATTTTATTGATTCAGGTTGGGGTAAAACTTCTTTAGAGTTATTATTTGGAGCTATATTTTCAATTTCTTTTGCTATTTGGTATCTTTTTATAGATAAAGGTGGGCATTTATTTTATTGGTTAAATGAAGTCAAAGATTTTTTTACTCAATCAACTATTTTTATTATTAATTTTCCCTCATTCCACAACTCCCCGTTGTGGAATGCCTATAAGAATTATACTAACAAAATAAAGCCCTTATAACCAAAGAGATAAGTTATGATACTTATGGTAAAAAAAAAGGTGTCAGGTGAACGTAATCGTATGATTACGTTCACCTGTCCCCTCTTTTTTGAAGTAACAAGCACCACCTATGCAGGAACAACTCAAAACTACAGTTATGACAATGACGGACTCCTGTTAACATCAGGAGCATACACCGTAACAAGAGATGCACAAAATGCTTACACAACAAACCTAACAGATGGAACAGTAAACCAAAACAGAACCTATAACAGTTATGGAGAGTTAATAACAAAGGTAGAAGACAATAGTTTCACCTACGAAATAACCCAAAGAGACAATGCAGGAGCAATCACTCAAAAAGTAGAAACACTTAACGGAACAAGTAACACTTACAACTACACTTTTGACAATATGGGAAGATTAACCCAAGTAAAAAAAGATGATGTCGTTGTAGAGTCATACACCTATGATAACAATGGAAACAGAGTATCTGCTACAGTTAATGGAACAACTACCACAGCTTCATATACCTTAGATGACCAATTAGAAGTCTATGGAGACAACACCTACCACTATGACGATGATGGTTACCTAGATGAAAAGACAACACCTGATGGTACAACAACCTATAGCTATGGAACATTAGGAGAGTTAAGAGGGGTAGTTACTCCAACAAAAACCATAGAGTACTTGTACAATGCCAATAACCAAAGAGTAGCTAAAAAGGAAGATGGTCAAATAGTAGAAAAATATCTATGGGCAGACCTAACAACGCTTCTAGCCATTTATGACAAAGATGATAATCTTATTCAGAGATTTAAATACGCCGATAACCGAATGCCAATAAGCATGACAAGCAATGGTCAAAAGTACTACCTACACTACGACCAAGTAGGAACACTAAAAGCAGTAACCGACACAACTCATAACATCATAAAAGAGATAAGTTATGATACTTATGGTAATATTCTCTCCGATAGTAATCCAAGTTTTAAAGTACCATTTGGTTTCGCAGGTGGGCTTTATGATTCTGATACTAAACTAACAAGATTTGGTTATAGAGATTATGACGCATACACTGGAAAGTGGACAGCTAAAGACCCTATTGACTTTGGTGGTGGGGATAGTAATTTTTATGGGTATGTTTTGGGTGACCCTGTGGATTTTGTTGATTCACAAGGACTATTTTTAGCAAATGCTATTGGTGCAATAATTGGATTTGGATATGAATTAAATAATCAGCTTAACAATGGTACATTAGGTTGGAATTGGCATAGTATAGGAAGATTGGCTGTAGCAACTGGAACGGGAGCATTGGGTGGATTTGGTAGTACTATTTTACGAGCAGTAGTATTTGGGGCTGTAGCTGGTGCTACCAATAATGCTTATCAACAATTAGAATCTAATAGTTGTAAAGATTTTGATTATGATGCATTAGCAAGAAGTGTTGCTTATGGTGGGGCAGGAGGACTTGTAGGATATGGAGGAGGAAAAATAGGAAATATTCTTTATCGACCGACATCTGGAGGAGTTATTGGAAGTCCTTTACGTAATCCACCAAGAACAAATTATGGAGAACATGGTTCTGCTATAGGGGCAGTAGTAGGGGGAATTATTGGAAATCAATAACTGGTTTGATTTTATCATTTTTACATTATTTACTTTAGCAATTATTGTAATTGGGATACCTATGTCTATTTATTTTATAAAAAAAGGAGTTGAAGGATTTATAAAATTTGGATTTAATAAATTTCCAAAGGGATTTATTGATACAGATTTAGGTTCATCTGCTTTTGAATTATTATTTCTAGGATTATTTGCTGGAGGATTTGCTATTTGGTATCTTTTTATAGATAAAGATGGACAACTGTTCAATTGCTTAAATGAAGTAAAAAAATTTTTTAGTTAATTTTAGCTCGTTCCCACTCCGTCCTCAGTGGGAACGTATACGAGCCTTCCCCAATGCCAATGACTTAAGGATTTTTTGACCAATTTATAATTCGGGTGTGAACACGCCAATTCCGAAAATGCAGATTGCATATAGGGAATCGACGGCTTTAGCCTCGCTATATTTTGGGATTAATTCCTTAAGTCATTGGCATTGGAGCCTTCCCTCGTTACGACGGTCTCCGTCGTAATTCATACGAGAGCAACAAAAAAAAAGGTGTCAGTCGCTACCTTAAAAATCCAAGAAATTTCAAAAAAATTTCTAATTCACAAATCTAAACAATATCTTACAAATAAATACTAAAGCCATATTTCAAAGGCAATACAAACCCTCTTGAAATCTTAG
>JALUKJ010000136.1:0-7729 GCA_027056615.1 Campylobacteraceae bacterium
CAGAGAGCTTCCCATTATAGGTGATTTCAATATCACCTATAGGCTCATAGATATTCTCTCTCTCAATGTATTTAATATCTGCACCCATCTCTTCTAATATTTTATAGGCTTCAATTCGTGTAGGATTGAGCGTAACATTTTTAATAATAGTTTTAGAGTTAGTTACAACAGCTGTTGCTACAGCAAAGAAAAATCCACTTGATGGGTCAGCAGGAACACTGATATTTAAAGGTTTAAGAGGAGTTTTAATAGGTTCAATCTCTATCCATCCCTCTTTGTTAGTCTCTACTTTAGCCCCCATTCCTCTTAACATTCGCTCAGTATGGTCACGAGATAGTAGATTCTCTTTGTAGTAAGAGGTCTCATTAGCTTGTAGTCCTGCTAAGATAAGGGCTGATTTTACCTGTGCAGAGTCAATAGGTGAGTGGTAACGAAAAGCTTTTAACTCTCCACCACGAATAGCAAGTGGAGCAAGGTTTCCATCTTCTCTACCATCTATTTTTGCACCAATAGAACGCAAAGGATTTGTTACTCTATTCATGGGGCGTGAACGTAGATATTTATCTCCTGTTAAGATAAAGTGACCTTTAATTCCTGAAAGAAGTCCTGCATAGAGACGCATTCCTGTTCCTGCATTACCACAATCTAAAATATCAAAGGGTTCAGTAAGTTTTTTAGGAGGAGTAATTTCTATACTCCCATCCTCTTTTTTAACTGTTGCTCCTAGTTGCTCGGCAATAGAGAGAGAGGCTAGAGTGTCCTCTCCTAAAAGAAAGTTTTTAATAGTTGATGGTTGGTTACTAAAAAGAGAGAACATCGCACATCTATGAGAGATAGATTTGTCAGGAGCAATATCTGAGCATACTAACTCAAAAGCTCCCTTTACTTTTGTAACGGTGGCTTTTCTCATCTAAGAGTTGCTCCATACTCACTATTAAGTTTTTCAATAATAGCACTTACAGTTGCTTCAATATCTTCATCACTTAGTGTCTCTTCTAACGATTGAATGAAAAGACGTAAGCTTAAACTTTTTTTGTCCCCTAACTCCTCATCTTCATATACATCTACAGCATAGAATTTTTGAAGTAGAGGTAGTTTAAGTGATTTAATAGCAACAGAGATTTGATTATATGGTACATTCTTATCTAATACAAAACTTAAATCTTTATATACCCCTTGAAACTTGGAGATAGTATGTGCATTAATATGTTTTGGAATAAGTGAATTAAAGTCAATCTCTGCTACAAATGTCTCTTTTAAATCAAATGCTTCACAAACTGTTGGGTGAACTTTAGTTAAAAAACCACAAACACTATTGTCTATAATAATATCAGCTGATTGATAAGGGTGAATAAGAGCATTATTTTCTACAGAGGTTCTAAGCTCAAAATTACCAATAATTGCAGATAGTTTTTTCGTAAATGTCTTAAAATTAATGTGGCTTGGTTTTCCTGCATTAGAGATATTTTCACTCTCTTTTTGACCTGTAAAGATAAGGCTTAAAACTTCTTTTTCTTCTCTCTTTTCATTAAAAACTGGTCCAATTTCAAAAAGAGCTGTTGACTTTTGTGAATGGTTAACATTTCGTTGTGACGCTTGAAGTAAGTTAATAAGTACAGTAGTTCTTAGAGTGCTAAAGTCAGTTGTGATAGGGTTAACAATATCTAGCTCTTCACTAACAATAGGAAAGTTATACTGCTCTAGCAGATTTTTATCTGTAAAAGCATAAGAGATACTTTCATCAAATCCATTAGCTGTAGCACGTAGACGCAACTCTTTTTTAGCATAGTAATTTTTCATAGTCTCATTGTTATGAGTAGCCTCTACAAATTTTAATGGCTTATCTTCAATATTATTAATTCCAATAATTCGTACAACTTCTTCTGCAATATCTTGTATATTTTCAATATCATGTCTAAAGAAAGGTACTGTTACACCAAATTTGTCTTCTATAGAGCTTTGTACTCTGAATCCTAGTGCAATTAGGATATTCATAATATTAATTTTTTCAATCTTATTACCAATAAGTGCAGATATCTCTTGGGTTGTAACAGTTATAATTTTATCTTCTTGCTCTTCATCTAAAGAGATTGTTCCATCATAAAGTGTACATCCTGTATAACTCTCAAGAAGATAGGTTAAGTATTGAATACCAAAACATAAGTTAGGCTCAGACCCTCGTGAGGTATTGTAGTAGAGTTCATCTGTTTTAATATTTTTTTCAGATACTACATCTACTAAATAGTCTGGCTTTATATAAGATGTTTCAAAAAGGACAACAGAAGCATTATCGTCTGTCATACTCTCTTCATACTGATTGATACCTACTTGAGATTGAACTTGACTATTAATAGCAATAGTGATGATTCTATCACTATTTGTTACTTGAATATCTATTTTATCTTCTTTTAAATCAATATTACTAACATCATAGGCACGTAATATAACACCTGTAGAGTGAGTAATATATTTTAAAATAGAAGAGATACTGCTATTTTGTAGCTCTTTTACAAAAGCCAATCTAAGTGAAAATAGTAAAGATGTATGTAAATCTTCAATATTAGCCATTGCATATTGTAAAGAGGCAGGAATAATACCTTTTTTAGTGAGTTTTGCAATACGGGCTATTCCTATCTTTTCAGCATTTTGACTCTCATAGTCAAACTGCTTCATAGGTATATTTAGAGCAGCCGATAAATCTCTTGCAACACCATGCACAGATAAACAGTCACCACGGTTAGCTGTAAGTTCTATCTCAATAACTGTATCGGCTATTTTTTCATACTCATTTAAATCTTTCCCAATAACAAGTTCACCAATACTCTCATCAAGTATCATAATACCATCACCAATATCAGGAAGACCAAGCTCTGAAGCTGAACAGACCATACCCTCAGACTCAACCCCACGAAGTTTGGCATGTTTTATCTCAAAATTCTCACCAAGCTTCGCTCCAATGGTTGCCACAGCTACATACTGAGCATCTACTACATTTTTAGCACCACAAACAATTTGTCGTACTCCTGAACCAATGTCAATTTGACAGATGTTTAGTTTATCTGCATTTGGGTGTTTTTTACAAGAGATAATTTTCCCTATAACAACCTTTTGAGCTATAGTATGTGTTGTAATACTATCAACTTCTAATCCAATAGAGTTTAGTGTTTCGTAAAGTGTCTCATCACTTATTTCACTAATATCTATAAAGTTATTTAACCAAGAACGTGTAACTATCATCTAAATTGCTCCAATAAACGTGTATCACCCTCAAATAGCATTCGAAGGTCTGGGATTTTATGTAATAACATTGCAAATCGCTCAACACCCAAACCAAAGGCGTAACCACTTACATTTTTGTACTCAACAGCGTCAAATACATTCTGGTCAACAATACCACAACCAAGTACCTCTAGCCAACCTGTGTGTGAACAGACACGACACCCTTTTGCTTCACAGAAGATACAAGATATATCAACCTCAGCAGAGGGTTCGGTAAACGGAAAGAAACTAGGTCTAAACCGTACTTCAACTTCACCAAACATATAGTGTAAGAAGTCAGACATGATTGACTTTAAGTTGGCAAAGTTTACTTCACCTTTCTCTCCTACTACTAACCCCTCTACTTGATGAAACATTGGAGTGTGGGTAAGGTCATAATCTTTTCTAAAGACAGCACCAGGTGCAATCATTCTAATAGGTGGCTTTTGCTTTAGCATAGTTCTAATTTGCACAGGGGAGGTATGGGTTCTAAGTACTGCTCCATCTTTACAAAAGAAGGTATCTTGCATCTCTCTTGCAGGGTGATTTTTGGGTAAATTTAGTGCTTCAAAGTTATGGAAATCATCTTCTACTTTTGGTCCATCTTCAATAGCAAAATTTAGAGCAACAAAATAATCAATAATCTTATCCATTGTCTCCATTACAGGGTGCAATGCCCCTTTCTCTCCTAAATTCCCATAGAGAGAGACATCAAGCGCCTCCTCTTTTAGAAGTTTTTCTATCTCCTCTTTTTTTAAGCTCTCATAACGCTTATCAAAAAGCGTTTGAAGTTTTGCTTTATTTTGATTTAGCCCCTCTGCAAAGGCTTTTTTTTCAGGTCCTGGTACATCTTTGAGTTTTGCAAACTCTTTAGACAATGCCCCTTTTTTCCCAAAAAGCTCAATCCGAACTTTTTCGAGTTCTTCAAGGGAATTAGCCTCGTCGATTAATTTTTCTAAGTTTTCCAAAATAACCCTCTTATATTTGTAAATTAATTTGATGAATAATTGTGAAATTTTATCTAAACTATACTAAATAATGGGATTGTTTGTGTTATAATTTTTAAAATTTTAATAAGGATAGATAATGTGTATTTTTTGTAAATTGGTAGCAGGAGAGATACCTAGTAATAAGATTTTAGAGAATGATGATTTCATTGCTTTTCATGACTTATATCCTAAAGCACCCATTCATATTTTGGTGATTCCTAAAGAGCATGTAGAGTGTTTCCAAAATGTATCTGCTGAGATGATGGCAAAAATGGCACCATTTATCCAAGAGGTAGCAAAACTTACAGCTATTGACAAGAGTGGTTATAGGCTTATTACCAACAATGGAGAAAATGGAGGACAAGAGGTTCAGCATTTGCACTTTCATATTATGGGTGGAGCAAAACTTCCATTTGGACACTATAAAGATGAGCCGAATAAGAGTTTGTAATATATTTTGTTCTCTCGTTAATGTTTAGAATCTGTAGGTTCGATTTCATCGAACGTCAAAATCAAACATGAAATACAAAATGATATTTATGAAAATTAAATATTAATATCATGTTCGATAAAATCGAACCTACAGGATTTAAATTTATTTGGAATATAAATAAAATAATAAAATTTAGGAAAACATATATATGACACTAAAAAAACTAGACAAAAAGTATGTACTACAAACATATAACCGAAACTATACTAACTTTGTAAAAGGTCAAGGCTCAACGCTTTACGCTGAAAATGGAGATGATTATATTGATTTTGCTTCAGGTATTGCAGTTAATTCAGTAGGACACAATAACCCAACTTTAGTAAAAGCCCTGCAAGAGCAAGTAAAGAAGATTATTCATATCTCAAACTTACAAATAATAGAGCCACAAGCCAAACTTGCAGAAAAAATTTGTACTTTATCCAATTATGATGGAGCAATCTTCTTTGCAAATTCAGGAGCAGAGGCAAATGAGGGAGCTATTAAGATAGCACGTAAATATGGTGAGACCAAGTTTGAGAAAAAACGCTATAAGGTTATTACCTTAGAACACTCTTTTCATGGACGAACCATTACGACGGTCAAAGCAACAGGACAAGAGAGCTTTCACTCTCCAAACTTCTCACCATATCCAGCAGGTTTCTCTTATGTTGATGGATTAGATTCAGTCTACGAAAATTTAGATGATGAGACAGTAGCCGTAATGATAGAGCTTGTTCAAGGTGAGGGTGGGGTACAGCCTTTTGAAAAAGAGGCAATTCAAAAACTAGCACAGCATTTAAAAGAGCAAGATGTATTGCTTATTGTAGATGAAGTTCAAACAGGTATCTACCGTACAGGGGCAATGTTGGCTTCAAATATGTATGAGATAGAACCAGACATTATTACCATGGCAAAAGGTCTTGGTGGAGGAGTTCCAATAGGTGCTGTAATGACCAAACACAAAGATGTCTTAGTTGCAGGTGACCACGGCTCTACCTTTGGAGGAAACTACCTAAGTACACGAGCAGGTTTAGCTGTTTTAGAGGTCTTAAGTGACATGGATAATTCAGGAAAACTCACTGAAACTTTAGCTTACTTTACTATAAAACTAAAAGATATACAAAAAAAATACTCACATTTATTTACCCAAGAGGTAGGTTTAGGGCTTATGCGTGGACTTCGTTCAAAAGATAGCGACACTATGAAAGCAGTTCTAGCTAAAGCTATGGATAAAAGAGTTATTGTTCTTCCAGCAGGTCGAAATACAGTACGTTTTCTACCATCTTTAACCATTACAGCTTCAGAGATAGATGAAGGGTTTAAGCGTTTTGAAGAAGCTATTTCTACTCTTTAGCCTCTTTCTCTCTGTGGCTATGGCAGAGGGGGAGCTAGTAGATGTACTTTCAGCCAATAAAGAGGAGTTACTAAAGTACCAAAAAGAGCAAAATCAGGTTCAATCACACAAATTAGAGAACTCATGGATAAACCCAATAACTTTACAGTATTCTAAAAACTACTCTACTCAATTTGGTAATACTATCCATACCCAACAGTTTGTTATAGCTGTTGACCAACCCATATTTAAAATGGGTGGAATCTGGTCGGCTATTAAGTATGCTAAGGCTTTAGGAAAAGCAAATAGTTTAGATATAGAGTTGCAAAAGAGAGAACTCATCTCTAAAGCATTAACCATTTTATACAATCTTAAAAAGTCAAAATTACAGTTAGAAAAGCTTGACTATACTATTAAAAATGACAACTTAGATATTCAGATTCAAAAAGAGCAGTATGAGCAGGGTTTAAGTAACCGAACACTTTACGATAAAGCCCTTCTAAAACACAATGCAGATGTAACCTCTAAATTAGAGCTAGAACTATCTGTCGCAAAGTTAGAAAATGATTTTTCACTTTTAAGTGACCATAACCCTTATACTTTTAGACTTCCTAACTTTAGTATGTTAGGAAAAGAGCGTTATATGGACAATCAGTTAGAGGTTCAGCGTGATACCTTACGTGTTGAGGAGAAAAATCAAAATAGCTATATGACTTTAACAAAATATCTACCTGAAATTTCTATTACAGGTCGCTATACTAATGAAGACCTTAATCCACTCTTTGCTTCTCCAAATAGTAAGATTAAACAGAGCTACTATAACTATGGATTTAAGGTAACACTTCCTATAAGCATTAACAGTTTTGATGATATTCAAAATGCTAAGATTGAGTATTTAAATGCTAAAATAACATTAGATGAGAAGAGAAAAACAGTTTCCAATAATTATAAATTAGCTGTTAAGCGTTTAGAGATTATTGATAAAAAGATTGCTCTCTCACAAGAGGATGCTTCTTCTTATGCTAGTATGTTAGATACAGCTAAAGATTTGGAAAAAATTGGTGACCAAACTAGTTTAGATACTCAAATGGTCGAAAACAATGTAAAAGTAAGAGAGCTAGACCAAGAGATTTATAAAATAGATGCCCAGTTAGAGCTTTTGGGGCTTTATATTAATGTAGCAGATGCACTTTAAGGAGTTTAAAATGTTTAAAAAATTATTGTTATTGATTTTAGTAAGCTTATCTTTATTTGCCTATGACTTTGGAGCAGTTCCAAAAGTAAAAGTTGTCGATATTCCCAAAGGTCAAAAACTTATGGTTCAGTTTGGAAAGACAGAGTGTATTTGGTGTGAACAGATGGCTCCCTATTTTAAAGAGATAAAAAAGAACTATCCTAAAGTACCCATATATTATGTCAATACAGACAAAGATATATTAGGTGGTATTAACTCCAATGTAGTTGTATTGCCCACCTCTATATTTTTGGATGAAAATGGAACAGAGATAGGACGACATGAGGGATACTTATTGCCTGACCAGATTATGGAGTTGTTAAGGAAGTATGGGGTTTTGGTTAAGTAGCTATTATTTCTTATGTAGTACCATTAATGTTCAAAATCTGTAGGTTCGATTTTATCGAACATCAAAACCAAACATCAAAAACAAAATTATATTT
>JALUKJ010000136.1:7739-12512 GCA_027056615.1 Campylobacteraceae bacterium
AATATGACGTTCGATAAAATCGAACCTACATGGTATAATCTGTTTAAATAAACTAAAAAGTAGAAAAGATGATAGAAAAAATTCATATACAAAATTTTAAGTCTATTTATGATTTAGAACTAGAAGTAGGAAGAGTTAACCTTTTTATTGGAGAGAATGGTTCGGGTAAGAGTAATCTTCTTGAAGCTTTGGTTTTTGTATCTGCTAGTGAGTCTAATATGTTGGCTAATGAGTTTTTGGTAAGTCGTGGATTGAGAGTTCCTGAGCCTGAATTGATGAGGAGTGCTTTTGAGGAAGAGGATAAAAGTAAAGATATAATGATAGAAATTGATTATTTAGAAAAAGATAAGAAAATTTCAGATACATATTATTTTTCTCATGATAATAAACTTTATTCAAATTGGGAATTTACTTCTAAACTAATTATTAATGAAGGTTACTATTATGCGAATATTGTTGATGAAAAAACATATAATCGTTACTCTAGTTGAATAATTAAAAATTTAATAAATTTCACAAACTTTATAATCTATTCTCCAGAAAATACAGCTCTTAGAACTTTTTCAAAAGAAGGACAAATCCAACCCTTAGGAATAAATGGTGAAGGTCTTCTCAAACTCTTAAAAGTAATAAACAACTACGAAGATAAAAGCTATATAAACACCATTATAAAATCACTACAACTCTTTAATTGGTTTGAAGATATAACTATATCTACCGATATATCCTCTATGGAAGATAAAGTTATTATTAAAGATAAATACCTCTATCGAGAGTTTACCCAAAGAAGTGCCAATGAGGGATTTTTATTTATCTTGTTTTACATCACGCTCATAGTAGCAAAAGAGACACCAAAAGCTTTTGCAATAGACAATATAGATGCGTCACTTAATCCTAAACTTTGTACTAAACTGATGACTCTATTGACTGATTTAGCAAAAAAATATGATAAACAGATATTTTTAACCACACATAACCCTGCTATTTTAGACGGTATTAATCTGAATGATTACGAGCAGAAGCTTTTTGTAGTATCAAGAAATAAAAAAGGTCATACACGAATGAAAGAGATAACGGTTGAAAATAAACCAAAATCTTCTGATAACGAGCCTTTACATCTATCAGAAGCATTTATGAGAGGCTATTTAGGTGGCTTACCCAAAGGCTTTTAAATGGCAAAGTTTGCTTTAGCCTGTGAGGGTATTACTGACCAAATTGTTATTGAAAATATTTTATGTGGATTTTACAAGGATTATGATGACTTAGATGAAGAGATTCAGCCACTACAGCCTCCTTATGATGTAACAACTCAAAAGCAAAAAGAGGGTGAATTTGGTGGTTGGGAGATGTTACTAGAATATCTAAGTGAAAAACGCTTTAGAGATGATGTTCTCAATAGTGAATATGTGATTATTCAAATAGATACAGATATTTCAGAACATATAAACTTTGGTGTTTTTCAGAAAGATTTGTCTGTTGAAGAGTTGATTTCAAAGATTATTGAAAGATTAATTCTTCAAATTGATAGTAAAGTAGTTTTCTATAATAGCAATCAAGAAAAAATTATTTTTGCTATTTCGGTTCACTCTTTGGAGTGTTGGCTTTTACCTATTTACAAAGCTAATAAAACTGAAAAAATAACAGGATGTTTTGAAGCTTTACAACGAGAATCTAAAAAGATAAAAGTTGTTAAAGAGTATGCTAGTTATGAAAAGTTAAGTAAAGCATTTTTAAAACAAAAAGAACTTATGAAAATTGTATCTAAGAGTAGTAGTCTTCAAATTTTTATAAATAAATTACCGAAAAAGATTTAAAAAAAGGAAAACATTGAAATTTAGCAAATACATGAACGAATGGCTCTACGGAGAGAACGGATACTACAAAACCTTTAAAGCCATAGGTAAAGAGGGAGACTTCTACACAGCAGTTAGCACAAGTTCATTTTTTGGGGCAAGTATTGCAAATCACTTCTATAAACTTATGCAAAAAGATAGTTTTAAAAGAGATGGTTGGCTTATTGAGATTGGGGCTCACAAAGGCTATCTGCTTTGTGATATGATACAGTGGCTCTATACGCTTGACCCTACATTAGTACAAACGCTTAAATTTGGAATTGTAGAGCGTCAACCAGAGGTGCAAAAGGCTCAACTTGAATATATTGCCCAGCGATTTGGAGATGATATTGAGATTACTCACTTTAACAATCTTGATGAGGTAGAGTTGGAGTACGCTTTTGTAGTTGCAAATGAGATTTTTGATGCTTTTCCTTGTGAGCTTATTAAAGATACAGAGAT
Source organism: Campylobacteraceae bacterium (assembly GCA_027056615.1). Classification (GTDB taxonomy): domain Bacteria; phylum Campylobacterota; class Campylobacteria; order Campylobacterales; family Sulfurovaceae; genus UBA1140. The sequence goes on from JALUKJ010000136.1 coordinate 10,034, forward strand.
GGCATTTGTAAAAAATCATAAAGTAGAGTGGAGCAAGGCAGACAAAGAGATATTGGAGTTTGCCACAAGACATAGACAGGTAAAAGGCGAAGTAGCTGTTGGTTATGAGGAGTTTGCAAAATCTATGGCAAAAGGGATTAAACATTGTGACTTTGTAAGTTTTGACTATGGTGAGAAGTTGGTGCGTAATGATTTCTCTATTCGCATCTATAAAAAGCATGAAACCTTTCCTCTTTTTGATGAGGAGTTAAAACTTGAAGAGGTTTATCAAACAGCCGATATTACTTACGATGTAAACTTTGGGCATGTTATAGAGGCTTTTGAAGAGGCAGGGTTTACTTTAGATAAGTATGAAACACAGGCTAGGGCATTGGTACGATTTGGACTTATTGATATATTAGAGCAGTTTGCTTCGCAGACAACACAAGCTAACTATTTAAGAGAAGCAGATAAGATTAAGACTCTTATCGCTCCTACTATTATGGGAGATAAGTTTAAGATGGTGCATTTTAGGAAGTAGTTAAATTTTTAAATTTTTGAATCTCTTCAAATATCTCCTCTTTAGAGAGTACCCAACGCTCAATAAGCTCATTGGCTAGGTGTATAATAAGCTCTTGGTCATCTCGTAGTATCTCTAAAGTTTCATTATATAGTTCTGTAGCTTTGGCTTCCATCTTTTCATAAGCTACTTTTTTTAGGCTCTCTAAGTTATCGAGTTTTAATTTAGAGTTAGAGTAGGCAGAGGTCTCTATAAAGAGATGGTTTAAAATATGAGTAATCTTCTCAATATCATTAGCTGAACCTGTAGTAATTTTCTCTTTTCCAAAGATTAACTCTTCTGAAGCAACGCCTCCATAGAGTATACGAACCTCTTTTTCTAGTTCATGAATGCTATGAAGCAATAGGTCATCTGATTCACTTAGTACATATCCTAAAGCATTAGCACGAGAGATACTCTCAGAAGAGATTTTTATGACCTTCATCTCTTTTTGGGTCTTGTCTATATCAAAATCATTCTCTTTAAGGGTCTGTTTAAAGTTTGTTAAGAAGTGACCAATCTCATGAATAGATATAATGTGTCGCTCTTTCTCTTTGTTTTTAGTAGTTTTACGGTTTGATTGCCCAATCATTACCACCTCAAACGCTTTCATAAGATGCTCTTGGTTTACTTTTTCTTGCTTTACAATAGCAAGAAGAGAGGCCTCTTGAACAATGGTTTGTATAGTCCTTGGGCTTGTTTGAGAAAAAGCTTTTGAAAGTTTGCTAAGGTCAATATTGTCCTCTTTATTTTCAACAGGTTTCATAAAATGTTTTAATAATGCTTCACGCTCCTCTTCATTGGGAAGCCTAAAGTGTATCTTCTTTTTAAAACGAGCAGCCATAGCTTCATCGAGTTGCATATTGCTTTCGTCAAAGTTAGAAGCTACAATAGTAATAATACGTACATCATTAATACTTTTGACTCCCTCTAAATGAGTGAGAAGTTCATTTGGGGTGTCATCGGCCCATTTATCGCGTGATTGACCACGTTTCATTAGTAGATTTTGAGCTTCGTCTATAAAGACTATACAAGTTTGAAACTTATTGTCACGTGCGAGTTCATTAGCTTTCTCATATATTTTTTTTACTACATTTGCTCCCCCACCTATAAAACCTGTCTCAATATTTCCTGTAGTTACTAAAATAGGAACTTCTAATCTTTTAGCAATCTGTACAGCCATAGTGGTTTTTCCTGTTCCTTGTTCACCTGAGAACATAATATTAAATATATCTTCAATACCGTATTTAGAGTAGAGAGCTATATTTTTGAGCATATCTACAAGGTTATGTATCTCTTCTTTAATATCATCATAACCAATAATATCATCCATGCTTCCCTTTATCTCTTTGGGTTTATAGACTTTAAATTTGTCACTACCCCCAAGCATCATCATGCCTGAGCTTTTGAGTATAAAGATAAGCAGACCTATAGTAAGTAAATCTACAGCATGTTTACTCACAAAGTTTAAGATGGGAAAGTTGGCACTATCTTCCTCTTTTTTAATCCATTGGTAGTTAACATTGGCTTTAATTAGCTCTTTCTCAATACTTCTTGTAATGCTATATATAGGCAAGTTTTGTATATTTTTTGTAATATTATCCTCTAAATAGACTACATCTACATTTAGTTCATCATCAACAATAAAAAAGACTTTATCAGCTTTAAGCAATTCGGCTACGGCTGACTCATTCATATCAAAGTAGTCTACTTCTGCCATATCTTTAGAAATTTTTTGAAATTTACTTTCTTCTTGACTCTGCTTCTCAATAGTATTTACAATATAGAAGCTCAAATCAAAAGTAAGTAAAAGAGTTATAATAAGTAAAATTTTCTGTTTTGTGGGAATATTTTGTTGAGCAGGTTGTATTTCTTTGAGTTTTTTCTTTATCTTTTTATAGATGTCTGATTTTTTAATTTTTTCAATAAATTTCTTTAGCC
>JALUKJ010000137.1 GCA_027056615.1 Campylobacteraceae bacterium
CGATATGGGTGAAAAAAGTATTCATTTGGGAGAAAATGGTAAGAATTATATTTTAAAGCACTTTACTTATGATAAACTTGCATTAAAATATCAAAGTCTAATGGAGAGATAAATTAAATGTTAGAAAATTTTAAAAAATATGACCTTTATCTATATATGCTAGTTGCATACCTTTTTAGTATAGCATGTAGATATATATGGGTATATCAATTTAGTGGTTACGATAACTTTTATTGGAATGACCAATTAATGATTAATACTAATGATGGCTACTACTTTGCAACAGTAGTTAAAGATATGTTATTAGGTTCAAATCCAGATAATCAACTTTTAAGTGTGGCTTTAGATACCTACCCTGGTACTATCTATAGTATCTATTATGCAGCAAAAATTTTACCATTTTCATTAGATACCATTATTCTTTATGCTCCATCTGTTGTCTCTAGTTTAATTGTTATTCCTATTATTTTAATAGGAAGAGCCTATAAATTAACCTTTGTTGGTTTTTTATCGGCTCTTTTAGCTTCTATTACTTGGAGTTTTTACAATAGAACCATGGTTGGGTATTTTGATACAGATATGTATGCTTTGGTATTCCCTGTTTTTATCTTATACTTTTTAATGAAGTTCTTAAAAGATAATAGTTTACAAGATACGTTAATAGCCTCTTTAATTACTGCTCTTTATGTTGTTTTCTATCCACAAGGTTATGCCGCTATTACAGCACTCTTTATTATGTTTATAGTTTATGGTTTAGTATTTATAAAAGATAAGAGAGCTTTTTATTTTTCTATTGCACTTATGAGTATTGCTTTAATAAAAATAGCTCTGTTCGCTAAAGTAGCTATTATAATTTTTATATTTTTTGCTACCAAACAAGAGCTTCTTAGTAAAGAGAAAAACCCTCTATATTTTGCTATTTTCTTTGTATTGCTCTTTATTATAATGGGTGATGGCTATGAGTTGATTTTATCTAAAATAAGTTGGTATACCAAAACAGGTGTTGAGGGAAAAACATTACAGTTTTATGATGTAGCACAGACCATTCGAGAAGCAGGAAAAATTCCTTTTGAGACATTTGCGAATAGAATTTCAGGTTCTATTTTTGCTTTTATTATAGGCGTTATTGGGTACACTTTACTTGTTATTAGAAAAAGAGAGTTTTTACTCTTTTTACCTTTAATTGCTATTGGTTTTTTTGCCTATATTGGAGGTCTAAGATTTACAGTATATGCTATTCCTGCTATGGCACTTGGAACGGTCTATTTTATCTACTTTTTAGCCACACAGTTTATAAAAGAGAAGAAATTTCAATATTTAGCCATGGTCGCTGGGGCTATTCTATTTATCTATCCTAATATTCAACATATTATCTCATATAAAGTTCCAACTGTACTTAACAAACAAGAGGTAGAGGACTTAACTAAACTTAAAAATATTTCTTCTGTAAAAGATTACACTTTAAGTTGGTGGGATTATGGCTACCCTATTTGGTACTATAGTAATACCAATACACTTATTGATGGAGGGAAACACCATCATGATAACTTTATAATCTCTAAAATTCTTTTAAGTGATTCTCAAAAACAGTCAGCTACATTGGCAAGAGTTGCAGTAGAGAAGTATGTGGCTAAAGAGTTAGCTTACTCTCCTGTCTCTACCTATGTTTTTGAAAAAGATGGAAAAATTTTAAATCCAAACCATGTTCTAAATGAGATGAAAAGAGATAACTATCCATTACCTAAAAAGACCAGAGATATATACCTCTACCTTCCTTTTAGAATGATGAATATTTTTCCAACAATAGCCCTCTTTAGTAATCTTAATCTAAAAACAGGTCAACCTACACGACAAATGATGTTCTACCCCTCCTCACCATTAGGAGAGAAAAATGGTCAGGTTGTAATGCGTAATGGTATTGTTTTTGATACTTTAAAAGGTTTAGTAAAAATAGGTTCAAAAACTGCAAAAGTTCAAAATTTTGATATAGTAACGTTAGGTAGAGATTCAATTCCTCAAGTGCAGTCAGAACTAGCTCATCTTGATGGTCAAGTAAGTGTTGTCTATCTTAAAAATTATGGAAAGATAATAGTAATGGATAACCAAACTTATCACTCTACTTATGTGCAAATGTTTATGCTTGGAAAGTACGATAAAAATCTATTTGAGTTAGTTATCTCTTCTCCTTATAGTAAGATATTTAAGGTAAAGATTTAAGATGCAAATTCCATTTCATAAGACACATACCACCGATGAAGAGATAGAGGCTGTAACCCAAGCTATAAAATCAGGTTGGCTTACCATGGGGCCAAAGTGTGTAGAGTTTGAAGAGAAGTTTTCAGACTATATTGGTAGCAAGTTTGCTGTTAGTTTAAATAGTGCTACAGCTTCGTTACACTTGGCACTTAAAGCAGTAGGATTAGAAAGAGGAGATGAGGTTATTTTACCTACCAATACCTTTGTAGCAACAGCAGAGGTAGTAACCTACTTTGATGCAGTGCCTGTTTTATGTGATATTGAAGAGAATACACACAATATAGATGTCTCTAAAGTTGAAGAGTTAATTACTCCTAAAACAAAAGTAATTATTCCTGTCCATTTTGCAGGTCAGCCTTGTGATATGGAGGAGCTGTATCTTCTTGCAAAAAAATATAATTTAAAGATTATTGAAGATGCTGCTCATGCAATTCCAAGTAGTTACAAAGGGGTAAAGATAGGTGCATTAGAGCAGACAGATATTACTTGCTTTAGTTTCTATGCTACAAAAACACTCTCAACAGGTGAGGGGGGAATGGCAACGACTAATAGTGAAGCTTATGCTAAGAGCATAAAGGTAAATCGACTTCATGGAATTAATCGTGATGCATGGGATAGATATACCACTAAGGGGGCATGGTTTTATGACATTGTAGACAATGGCAATAAATATAATACTACAGATATAAATGCCTCTTTAGGTATTGTTCAGCTTAAAAAACAAGATGAGTTAAGAGAGAAACGTCAAAAGATAGCTCAACGATACAGTGAAGCATTTAGAGGTAGTAGTAAAATTATTTTACCTGTTGTTAAAGAAGATAGAGAGACCTCTTGGCACTTATATGTGGTAAAAGTAAAAGAGCGTGATGAGGTAATAGAGAAGTTAAAAGCTTTGGGTATTGGTTGTAGTGTTCATTTTATTCCTGTGCATAAACATAGTTACTATAAAGAGAAGTATGGCTATCAAGATGAGAACTATCCTATAGCAAACAGAGTATTTGAGACTTCTCTCTCTTTACCTATCTATCCAGATATGAGCGATGAAGAGATTGAGTATGTTATAAAAAATCTTTTGGACATTGTTGGCTAATGTATAAAAAGTATGGTAAGAGAGTCTTCGATATTGTTCTGTCTCTTATAGGGTTAGTTGTTTTATCTCCTCTATTTATAGCTGTTGCTATTGCAATAAAAGCTACCTCTAAAGGCTCTATTTTTTATGTGCAAAAAAGGGTTGGAGAAAACTTTGAAGAGTTTAATCTCTATAAGTTTCGCTCTATGAGAGAAGGAAAAGGTTTACAGATTACCTCTAAAGATGACCCTCGTATTACAAAAATCGGTAAAGTTATAAGAAAAATAAAAATAGATGAACTACCTCAACTTTTAAATGTTCTAAAGGGAGATATGAGTTTAGTAGGACCTAGACCAGAGGTAAAAAGGTATGTAGATATAAAAGAGAAAGAGTATAAAAAAATACTCTCAATTAAACCAGGAATAACAGATAATGCAGCAATAGAGTTTAGAGATGAAGAGGAGATTTTATCAAAATATAAAGATAAAGAGAGAGCTTATATTGAAGAGATTTTACCTAAAAAGATAGAGCTTTATAATAAGTATATAGATAATATATCTTTACAAAATGATATTAAATTGATATTAAAAACTATTAAGGTTATATAAAAATGGATTTATTTTTGCCTACAAACTTTAAACGAACCGTAATGTATATTGTTGTTGATATCTTTTTTACACTTTTAGCTTCATATATAGCTTTTTTATTAAGATTTGACTTCTCTATTCCACAAAAGTATTATATTGATATTATTAAAGCCTTTTTATTTTTTAAGAAAGATTTTTTGGAAAAAAATAGACTTTTCTAGTATTTTTATAGGAAAACCTATTGAAAATAAACAGTTATGTGAT
>JALUKJ010000138.1 GCA_027056615.1 Campylobacteraceae bacterium
CGTTAATTCATTGGCATTGGACTTTAGTCCCGAAAAATAATAAGCGAGGCTAAAGCCATCGGTTCCAAAGTGTAAACTACTTATGAAACATGCCAATAATAATAGTTATTAAATTTCAGTTAAACTAAAAATAAGTTCTGTAGTATAGAATGGGTAATAAAAAAATACTATAAGGTAAAATAAAATGGTCATTCGAGAAATTAAAGAGTATGCACAAATACGTACAAAAGCACGAGCCTATCTATGCTATTTGATGGGGCGTACACTTTCTAATTTAAATTTAGAAGGTGATATTGAAGAGCAATTAACTAAGCAGTTAAAGAAGTTACAAAAAGCTCTTCCTAAAGCAGAGGTAGTATATGCACTTGATGCAAATGGAGTACAAGTAGTCGATAATGTCTCTAGACATAAAGAGCTTAATGGAAAAAGAAAAGGGCTTGACCGAAGTGATAGGGCTTACTTTTATAAAACATTTAAGGAACATCGTTGTATTTTAACTGACCCTTATCCATCATTAGAGAGTAATAGCATGGTAGTAACTGCCTCTTTTCCAATCTATGATGAAAATAATAATTTGATGTATATTATCTGTGTTGATATTCAACTTGATAGATTACTCTCTATGATTTTACCCTCTTCAATTGATTCTGTTTTTGGACAATATAGTAGATTTGTCTATGCTTCATTTTCTATTGCACTTGTTTTGGTTTCACTTTTACTATTTATAAAGGGAGTTAGTGGCTTTTTGAGTTTGGGTTTGGATATAAATAGTTTAGATATTAATGAAATGTTTAAGTCTACAATTCTTTTAACTCTGTCTTTAGCTATTTTTGACTTGGTAAAAGCAATTTTTGAAGAAGAGGTCTTAGGAAAAGAGAAAAAAGATGGTTCAGGAGATGGTCATCAAACTATGATACGTTTTTTGGGTTCTATTATTATTGCCCTTTCAATTGAAGCGTTGATGTTGGTCTTTAAGTTTGCTATTACTAAACCTGAAAAGCTTGGCTCTGCTGTTGAATTAATTTATGGTGTTACTGTACTTATGATTGGGCTGTCTGTTTATATTTGGGTCAACAAGAGTGGTAAGGTTAACTAGCTATAATGTCAAAAAAAATTAAGGTAAAATAAATGTTAGAAATTATAATGATACTTTTTACAATCTATACATTAGTAAAGGTTTATATCTCTGTAATGCAGATAGGTTATATTGCTCAAGAGAAAAATGAAGAAGCTGTGCTTATGAGCCAAGATAAATACCGAGTAGCAGGTGAGTATGCTATAAAAAAAGAGAGACTCTCAATTTTATCAACTTTGGTAGATTATGCTATGTTTGTTTGGTGGGTAACTTATGGGTTTCATTGGCTATCTTCTACTTTACAAACAGATAATTCTGTAACTGATGCAGTGCTTTTTCTTTTTAGTTTTATTGCTATTGGTTATGTTATTGGGCTTCCTTTTGAGCTTTATCAAATATTTAAATTGGATAAAGAGTATGGTTTTACAAAGACAACAGCAAAGTTATATCTTGTTGACCAATTAAAATCAATAGCAATGTTTATTGTGTTTGGTGGAGCTATTTTCTATGCTTTAGCATGGATAGTAGTTAATGTTGAATCTTGGTGGCTTTGGGGCTTTGGTCTATTATTTGCCTTAGCTGTAGTTATAAATGTTATATATCCAACTATTATTGCTCCTATCTTTAATAAATTTACTCCACTTGAAGAGTGTGAGTTAAAAAGAGATATTGAAAAAATGATGGAGGGAGTCGGTCTTAAGAGTGATGGAGTGTTTGTTTTAGATGCATCTAAAAGAGATAGTCGTCTAAATGCCTACTTTGGAGGACTTGGAAACTCTAAGAGAGTTGTTCTATTTGATACTTTAATGGAAAAGTTAACCAATAAAGAGCTATTAGCTGTTTTAGGACATGAACTAGGTCACTTTTCTCATGGTGATATTTGGAAAAATATTTCTATGATGGGAGTATTACTTTTTGTTTCTTTCTTTTTGTTGGGTAACCTACCTACTGAACTATTTATAGATATGAAAGTAGGTGATAGTGCAGGAGTAGAGATAGCAATGATGATGTTACTTTTACCTTTATTATCATTTATATTCACTCCAATTATGAGCTTTATAAGTCGTCATAATGAGTATCTTGCTGATAAGTTTGGAAGTGAACTTGGAGGAAAAGAAAATTTGGTTTCGGCACTTATGAAATTGATAGAAGAGAATAAATCATTTCCTAAGTCACATCCTATATTTGCATTTTTTTACTATACCCATCCACCTGTAATAGAGCGTTTAAAAGAGTTGGGTTATGATGCTAATGCTGTTAATGAGATGGCTAAAGGGTTACCAACTGATGGAATATTTACTTTTATTGATAAGGAATAATTGTTAAGCCTAACATAAAAAAATAATAAATAACTATTTTAAACATATTTAAACTCTAAATAAGATAATATTTTGTTTCATTTTAATAAAAAAAGGATTTATAATGAAACAGAATTTCTTAGTGTGGAGTGCAATTATTGGAATTGTATCTTCTAGCTCTTTTGCAACAGTTTTTACTCCTCTTCCAACCGACATTCATGAACCCAATGGTATCTACTATCAAGGTGATGCCAATATGTTACGGGTTGATTTACAAACTGTAATTGGTCAGGGACCTTGCGTTGTTGGAGACTATAGTGGTTGTACACTAGAAGATGTTAACAACGACACCAATAAATATGATGATTTTAAACCAGAGATTAAAGTTCACTTTCAATCAGATGATTTTCCAGATGATGGAAAAGTTTCAAACGCAACTCTCAGGCTTAGAGGTGGGGCTTCTAGGCTTGAAGATTTAAAGTCATATCGTATAAAGCTAGATAGCAAACATGACCTATGGCGAGGGGAACGTAAACTTCAAATAAACAAACACCTCAGTGACTTAACACGTATTAAAAATAAGCTCAGTTTTGACTTGATGAGAGATATTCCAAATCTTCCGTCTCTTCGTACACAGTTTGTTCATATGTATCTTGATAACCAAGATTATGGACTCTATACTCATGTTGAAAATGTAGGTAAAGAGTATCTTTTAAGACGAGGATTTCATAAACACTCAAATGTTTATAAAGCGTATCATTTTGACTTTAAACTTCATCCAGAGTTAGCTCTTGATGCCAATGGACACCCCATTGACCAAAAAGCTTTTGATTATATTTTAGAGCAAAAACGAGGTAAAGACTCTAAAAAACTCTTAGAGATGCTAAATGCACTCAATGACCCTAACAATAACTTTGAGCAAGATGTATTGTCTAAATATTTTAATGAAAACAACCTATTAACATGGGAAGCTGTCAATATTTTAATGGGTAATACAGATGTTACAACATCAAACTTCTATATCTTTAACCCTAAAGGAAAAGATACATTTTATTTTTTACCATGGGATTATGACTCTACATGGGGGTATGATTGGCAACCAAGTATTGTTCAGGGAGGTTTTGTTCCAGGGAAACGTTATCGTGGACCATTTAACTTTTGGGCAACAGAGATTGGAAGACGTTACTTATCTCAAGCAGGTAATTTAAATAAGTTAAAGTTAGCAGTAGAGGAGATAAAAAACAACTATCTAACTCCTGCTAAAATAGAAGCATTGACCAATAGTTACTATGATTTAGTCTATCCTATTTTACATCAATCTCCTGACTTGGACTATCTTGATAGCAATCAACCTACAGAGGAGTTGATTTTTGAAGAGTACAATACTATCTATAATCAATTAGCTTCAACTGTTGAGACAAACTATCAAAACTTTTTAAAAGATTTAAACTCTCCAATGCCATTTCACATGGATACACCATATATTGAAGGAGATGAGATTGTCTTTGAGTGGAAACCAGCAGTTGATTTGCAAGGAGATGATGTTACTTATGATTTAGAGATTTCAACCAGTTATAACTTTGAACCAAATCAGATTAAATTTAGTGCTAAGAACCTTACAACCAATGGTTTTAGAACAAAATGGATGTTGCCAAAAGGGAACTACTTCTTTAGAATAATTGCTAGAGATAGTGCAAACCCACAAGAGAATTGGCAAAACTCATTTGAAGAGTACTATGATGAGGTCGCTGACCATACAGC
>JALUKJ010000139.1 GCA_027056615.1 Campylobacteraceae bacterium
AATCAAAGAAGTTTCTCTAGCGTTGGTGATTACACCTATTCTTTTTTCAGGATGTACGCAAGAGAAAGTATCAACGATTATCCCAGAGAAGTCTACGGATAAAAAAATAGTACTCAACCTCACTTCAAAAGAGAAGAGTCAACAAATACTAAGGCATAGTATAAATACTATAGAAGAAAAACTCCCTTTAGCAAAAACATATCCTTTACAAGAAAACAATAAAACAACAACTCACTTGTCATTAACTTCCACTGACACTTCTAACATACTTGATGAGCTTATAAGTAATATCGAAGAGACTCCTGTCAAAAATATCTACTCTATTGAAAAACTTACTACTCAAGCACTTACAGTAAATGACAACTGGGTAGAAGAGAGTAAAGAGGATGAAATCATTGAAACAGCTGAAAAATTTTTAGGTGTTAAATATGTTTGGGCAGCCAATGGACCTTCGGCTTTTGATTGTTCTGGTTTTACTAAATATGTCTTCAAAGAGAATGGTATTAACCTGCCGCGTCACTCTGCTAGTCAAGCAATGATAGGTGAAAAGATTAGCTTTTCAGAGTTACAAAAGGGTGATTTGGTATTTTTTGACACTACAAAAGAGTTTAAACATCGCGTTAACCATGTAGGTATCTATATTGGCAATAACCAATTTATTCATGCTAGTTCAGGTGGGAAAAGAGTCATGATTACCTCTTTTAACAAGAAAAAGTTCTATAAAAATAAATTTCTCTATGCAAGAAGGGTTATAAATCAGCACAATAGCATTGCTATGAACAGTATAAAATAGAGTACTTAATTTTAATTAAGTACTCTTTTGAAATTGTTAATAAGCACGTTTAAAATTCCTTTTGGTTTAACTAAATCTTCAAGGAATTCATTGTAGCTAACCCCTCTTTGCTCTAAAAATATTTCTAAACAGTGAAGAGAGCCTTCTAATCCATCTTTCTTTTCAGCTAATTTCATCTCTTTATATAACTCTTCAATAACTTCACAAACATGGTCTGGAGCAATTCGATTGAAAGAACTAAATGTTTTTAAGTCACCTTTAGCATCTTTCTCTACCAAAAGGTCCGTAATTAGCCAATAGTACTTACCACTCTTTGATAGATTTTTAGTAACTGCTGAAATTTCCATTCCTGCCTGAAGTGATTTCCATATCATATAAAAAATTGCTTTAGGCATGTCAGGGTGACTTAAAGCACTATGCTCTACACCTATTAACTCTGCAACTGTATACCCTGAGACATCACAAAAATTTTTATTGACAAAAGTAATCCTCCCCTTGATATCTGTTTTACTAACTATAAATTTCTTCTTTGAGAACTCTACCTCTTTATTCAAAACAATGGGTCTATATATCATTACTTTTTCGCCTTTTTTATTGTAAAAATTATTTTAACCTACTCTTTATAAAGGCATCTTATAAAGGCATCATTTAGTAATAAAACTATCTTTAAAAAGCGATTCTTTTACTTATAACAAAAAACAATAAAAAATAAGTATAGATTTTTCTTCTAATATATGCTAAACTATAAAATTATTGATTATAAGAAAGGTCTACTATGTTACGAAAACTTCTTCTATTTTTTATGTTTCCTCTACTTTTAATACTATTTGTAGGTTGTAAACATGAACCTGTTGCTGTGGGCGAAGGCTCCAAAATTATTGGTACGGTTACTTATGACCGAATTCCTAGTAAAACAAATGCTTATGGTGAAGTAAAATTAGATTACAATAATATCCAATTAAAAACAGCTAAATATGTCCTAGTTAAAGCTCTTGATAAAAATGGTCAAGTACTTGCCCAAACTTCTACAAATGCTAAAGGGGAATATGTTCTATATGTTCCTAAAAATACCGATGTCAAGATTCGTGTATATGCTCGAATGTTCAAAAAAGATGTTTGGGATTTGTCAGTTGTAGACAATACAAATATGAAAGCTCAATATGTTATTGAGGGAGAGCTACATAATAGTGGTGATGGTACAACAAAGAGAGATTTAAGAGCCTCTTCTGGTTGGGATGGTCAAAGATACTCAGGTTTAAGAGAGGCGGCTCCATTTGCTATTTTAGATAGCATTAACACCATTATGCAAAAAGTACGTCAAGCCAATCCTAACATTAAATTTCCTCACTTATTAGTTAATTGGTCTGTAAACAATGTAGCTGCTGGAGGAGACCAAAGTCTTGGACAAATTGTAACCTCTAACTATGATGGAGATAATAATCTTTGGATTCTTGGTGATGCCAATTCAGATACAGATGAGTATGATGACCATATTATTATTCATGAGTGGTCACATTTTTTTGAAGATAAATTTTCACGTTCAGATTCTATTGGAGGACCTCACTCATCAGGAGATTCACTAGATATTCGTGTTGCTTTTGGAGAGGGATTTGCTAATGCCATGTCAGCCATTGCAACAGATAATCCAATCTACTTTGATACCTCTGGTCCTAGTCAATCTACTGGTTGGTATATGAACATTGAAAATGCAACCCCTGAAAATCCAGGTTGGTTCTCAGAAGCCTCTGTGCAAAGAATTTTTTATGATTTATATGATTCCAATAACGATGGTAATGATAATTTATCTTTAGGGTTTAAACCTCTGTTTAAAGCTATGGTGACAAAAGAGCGTAATACTCAAGCCTTTACCAGTCTTTTTAGCTTTATTACTGCTCTTAAAAGTGAAAATCCTTCAAAGAAACAAGCTATTGACAATATTGTCGCTTCTGAAAACATTAGCCCAATTCAAGATATATATGGTGATTATAGAACAAACTCTGCTCAAGGGTTCTATACAAAACCTGTCTATCGAAACTTAGAAGTAGGAAAATGGGTAAATCAATGTAACCAAAACAATTTTGGTGTTTACAATAAACTAGGAAATCGTACCTATATGAAAGTAAATATTGACTCCTCTGACATCTACACCATATCTGCAAAACCTTATGGAGGAGAGTATGGTGACCCAGACATAGTATTATATAAAGCAGAGTACCCTTTTAAATCTATGGGAATGTCACCTCTTGAAGGTGCTAGTAGTGATGAGTTAACTATCAATTTAAAACCAGGTAAATACATTGCAGAGGTCTATGATGCATCTTTTAATAATAGCTGTTTTGTTGTAGCTCTTAATAAAGGTGGTGGTAACCTCCAAAAGATGAGAGGTCATTCAATGAAATCTATGATGAAACGACAACCAAGAAGAATGCCCCAATACTAAGAACTCAGGTTAAGAGCTATTAACCTAAAAATAGGGTAAAATTCAACACAATAAAATAGAAGGAAAATCTAATGAAAAAAACAATATTAATCTTAGTCCCATTACTAATAGTTGGACTATATGCAAATAGCAAAAAAATTAATCCAGAAGAGAGTATTATTGAGGGTACAACTCTTGGAAAATACTCTAAACCAGGTGCACCTATTGATATGAGTTATAAAACTACAAAAGTTGATGCGAATGAGACTGCTAATGTCCATATTACATTAACAACGACTGCACAGAGTGGAAAAGTATTAGTTAATATAAATCTTGATAATAACTTAAAACTTGTGAACAATATAGATACTAACCAAAGTTTTGATATAGCACCAGATAGTAAATCTTTTAATATTAACATGAAAGTTAGTTCAGAACAGAATGGTCTTTATTATATTCGTCTTCTTACTAAAGTAGAAACAGGAATACATCCAAAACTACGCTCTTTTGCTGTACCAATTATGGTTGGAGAAAATCCAAGACCTCAAACAAGAACTGGAGTAACTTTTCTAAAAGCGAAAAGTGGAGAGAATATCTCTGTCTCTAAAGCTGTTGAGACCATTGAGGTTATCAAATAGAAATAACACTTTTATCTACTAACCCCCATTAACTTGGGAGTTTATTTAATCTGTAGGTTCGATTTCATCGAACATTAAAATCCTAAATACCAAAATTTTATCTTTTTTCGATATAATACGCGACCTCATTCTCTATGAGCAATAAATTAGAAAGGAACGAACATGCCAAAAATGAAAAGCGTTAAAGGTGCTGTAAAGCGTTTTAAAGTTAAAAAATCTGGTAAAATCAAAAGAGGGACTGCATTTAGAAGTCA
>JALUKJ010000140.1 GCA_027056615.1 Campylobacteraceae bacterium
CTATTATTTTATTTAATATTGGAATTGAAGAGTCAAGAAAAGTTATAAAGAGTATAAACGCATGAAAATATTAGCATTAACCTCTATTAGATCAGACTATGATTTACTCTCTCCACTATATAAACTTTTAGATAGAGATAAAGATATTGATTTTAGATTATTAGTTTCGGGGGCACATTTATCTAAAAGTTTTGGTTATTCAAAGAGTCAAATTACTAATGATGGATTTACAATACTTATGGAAATTGAATCTTTAATTCATTCAGATACAGCAAAATCAAGATTAAAAACTGCTAGTATATTTTTACAAAATAGCATTGATATTGTATCTAATTTCAATCCAGATGTACTTTTGTATGCTGGTGATAGAGAGGATGTTATTATTGGAGGTTTATTAAGTATCTATTTGAATATTCCTTCAATTCATTTTTATGGTGGAGACCATGAGGAAGACGGACATCAAGATACTTACATACGTCATGCAACTTCTAAGTTATCAAGTTTTCATTTTGTCTCTTCTGCAGAGCATAAAAAGAGACTTTTAGCATTAGGAGAATCAGAAAAGAGAATTTTTAATATTGGTAGTATTAGTTTAGATAAGTTTTATAACTTTATACCTGTAGATTTAAATGGTTTGTTTGAGAAAAATATACCTGATAAATTTGCATTATTAATTTTTCATCCATTAATTCATGAGAAAAGTGGTGATGTTTTCCAAAAAATTATAGATGTTTTAGAAGATAAAAATATTTTTACAGTAGTTAGCTTTCCTAATACCGACCCAGGTTATGAAGATATTTTAGCAGTAATCAAAAAGTACCAAACAAATAATAACTTTTTATTCTACAAAAATCTTGAACGAGATATGTTTTTAAGCCTATTTTATAAGAGTCAATTTATTATTGGCAATTCATCTGCTGGTATTTCTGAAGCTGCAACACTAAAAAAACCTGCAATAAATGTTGGATTAAGACAAAAAAATAGATTACAATCTGATAATATTATCTATGTTGATGGAGAATATGATGCTATTTTCTCAGCTATAGATAATATATCAACAGAAAAATTTCAAAAATCACTCCAAGAGGTTGTTAATTTTTATGGAGATGGACAAAGTGCAAAGAGAGCGTATAAATTAATAAAAACCATAAATTTTGATGAATATCTAATTAAAGATGAAGACCCTTTAGAAAAAGAAAATCATGAATAAAATATTAATAATAGCAGTACATCCTGATGATGAGACTTTAGGTTGTGGAGGAACTCTACTCAAATATAGAGCTAATGGTGACGAGATACATTGGCTTATCTGCACTGAAACAGATATGAAAAATGATTTTTATAGTATAAGAGAACGAGAGATTGAAAAAGTACAGAATTTATATAATTTTAATAGTGTAACAAATTTAAAACTTAAAACAATGCAGGTAGATGAGTATAGTATGAGTGCACTTGTAGGCAAAATTTCAAAAGTTATAAACAGAATAGAACCAAATATTGTATACTTACCGTTTAAAGGCGATATTCATAGTGACCATAGAAAAATATTTGAGGCTACTTATAGTTGTACAAAATCATTTAGATATCCATTTGTTAAAAAAATATATATGATGGAGACATTAAGTGAAACAGAATTTGCACCAAGTACAAAAGAGGATAGTTTTGTGCCAAATGTATTTATTGACATTTCAGATTTTATGGAAAAAAAACTTGAAATTATGAAAGTATTTGAAAGTGAGATTAGTGAACACCCTTTTCCAAGAAGTATTAGAAACATAAAAGCACTTGCAACATTAAGAGGTGCTACTGCTGGATGTGAATATGCTGAAAGTTTTATGCTATTAAAGGAAATTTTATGAAAAACTATAAAAATATACTCTTAAGTCCAACATCAACAATCAAAGAGGCTTTAGAGGTTATTGATAGGGGAGCTATAAGAATAGCTTTAGTAGTTGATAAAAATAGTAAATTAATTGGAACTTTAACTGATGGAGATATCAGAAGAGGATTACTAAAAAATCTATCTTTAGATGATAGTATTGAAACTATTATATTTAGAAATCCTACAGTATGTTATATTGAAGATAGTAAAGACCATATATTAGATGTAGCAACTTCAAATGAAGTTTATCAAATGCCAATTATTGATAAAAATGGCATACTTATAGATATAAAAGATGTTAATGAACTCTTAAAACCATCTCTAAAAACAAACCGAGTTGTACTTATGGCAGGAGGCTTAGGAACAAGACTTAGACCATTAACTGAACATACTCCAAAGCCAATGTTAAAAGTAGGTAATAGACCTATCTTAGAGACTATCATAATGAATTTTAAAAAATATGGTTTTACAAATATTATAATTTCTGTTAGTTATAAATCAGAGATTATAGAAGAGTATTTTAAAGATGGTAGTGATTTGGGTGTGACCATAGAGTATATTCATGAAGAAAAGAGAATGGGAACAGCAGGAGCATTAAGTCTTATAAAAGATAAATTAGATGAACCATTTTTTGTAATGAATGGAGATTTACTTACCAATATTAATTTTGAAAATATGATGGAATATCATATATCACATAATGCTATTGCTACAATGGGAGTAAGAGAATATGATTTTCAAGTACCTTATGGTGTTGTTAATGTTGATGAAGTAGATATACTTAGTATAGAAGAGAAACCTACACAGAGTTTTTTTGTAAGTGGTGGAGTATATATTTTAGATAGTAAAGCCTTAAAATTTATTCCAAATAATGAGTTTTATGATATGCCAACACTATTTGAAATACTTATTAAAAATAAAGAAAAAAGTATCTCTTTTCCTATACGAGAGTATTGGTTAGATATAGGAAGAGTGGAAGAGTTTGAGAAAGCAAACAATGAGTATAAAGAGGTATTTTAATGTATGCAGATAAAACTTTTGTAGCTATTATTCCTGCTAGAGGTGGAAGTAAAAGATTACCTAGAAAAAATCTATTGGATTTAAATGGTAAGCCATTGATAGTCTATAGTATTGAAGCAGGGTTAAAGAGTAAATATATTGATAAAGTTATCGTCTCTAGTGACGACAAAGAGATATTAAATGTTTCAAAACAGTATAAAGCTGAGATTATAAATCGACCAAGTGAATTAGCAAGTGATAAATCTACAACTTTTGATGCAATTAAACATACACTTGATAATATTAGTAGATATGATTATGTTGTTTTGTTACAACCTACAAGTCCTTTAAGATATGAAAAGCATATAGATGAGGCTATAGAGCTACTTGAAGAGAAAAATGCTGATGCAATTATAAGTGTCTGTGAGATGGAACATTCTCCATTATGGTCAAATATTTTAGATGAATCATTATCTATGAAAGGTTTTTTAAAAGAAGAAGTTTTAAATAAGAGAAGTCAAGATTTAGAAACTTATTATAGACTCAATGGTGCTATCTATATTTGTAAAACTGATAAATTACTTGAAACAGGAGGGTTTTTTCTTAAAGATAATATCTTTGCTTATATTATGAGTCGTGAATACTCTATTGATATTGATGAGAAAATAGATTTTGATATTGCAACGGTTATAAAAAAAAGCTTTCAAGATGAATTATAATATTTTTATAGTCTCTAGTCCATTACAGTTAATGAATGCAATTGAAGCTACTAATTATTTTAAGACTAATAATAATATTTTACTGTTATTATATACGGATAATACAAAAGTATTAAATCAGATGAAAAAACTACTGGGTTTTGTTGATTGGCACATTATTAAATATATTAGTATACCTCAAAAGATAATAGATAAACTATTGTTTGTAAATAGCATTCATAACTCTTTAAAAGATATTATAAAAGAGAAGATAGATAAACTATTTGTAGGGGAATATAGAAGTGATCATGTTACCCATATTGTTAATACGTTAACTAATAAAAATATTTATCTATTAGATGATGGATTAGCTCAACTAGATTATCATAAAGAGATGAATACTAAATCCCACAAAGTTAGGAAATTTGTTTATAAGGCTTTATTTTATAAATTACAGAAAATAAACTATACTTTTTTTACAATATTTGATATTCAAAATGAAAAAATTATTAAGAATAATTATAG
>JALUKJ010000141.1 GCA_027056615.1 Campylobacteraceae bacterium
AAAATTTACATCAAATTTCTATTGAAAGCTTATAAAATGTATTTTTTTAATGGAAAATTATGTTATCTAATAATTTTTTTTAGTAGACTTTTAATTACTAAATATCAAAAAGGTGAAAAGATGGAAAAACTAATAGAGTTAGTAGCCCACAAGCACAAAATAGACCTAAAAAGAGGAGAAGCCAAATATATGAATACGGATTGGCTACTCAATGCAATTGTAGATGAAGTTCAAGAGGTAAAAGAGGAGATACGCCCAAATAATGTAGTTCATTTAGAAGATGAGTTAAGTGATATTTTATGGGGTTGGTTGACCATTGTTGAGAAGTTAAAAGATGAGGGGTATGTAACCTCTCATCAGGCAATTTTAGAGAGAGGGTTAAAGAAGTATGAGCAGAGGATTTTACCTTTAAAGGGTGACGAGCGAGACCATGGCATTTGGAAAGAGGTGAAAGCTAGGCAAAAAGTGGAGCTTGAAAAGGAGAGAAATAATGAAAAAACAAAAATTTGAAAGTGACTTACTTGCTAATATATATTATTTTTCCTCGTTACACAACTCCAGTTGTGTAACTCATATTGGAGCAATAAAAATATAATAAAATCATTTACTCCAATCTGCATGACGAAGCTGGAGCTTCGTCACGAGTAAATTAACTTATTTGAAATATCATTAATGATATTTCAAATTTTATCTTATTTCGCATTTTTCTTATCACGAGCTGTTCTACGTCGTATAACAGGGTCTAATGCCTTTTTACGAATACGAATAGACTCAGGAGTTACCTCTACTAACTCATCATCTTCAATCCACTCCATAGCAGACTCTAAGGTAATATCTCTAGGGGTAACAAGTTTAATTGCATCATCAGCACCACTTGTTCTCATATTGGTTAACTGTTTACCCTTAAGAGGGTTAACCTCTAAGTCACCTGGACGTGAGGACTCTCCAATAACCATTCCATTGTAAACTTTATCTTGAGGTTTAATAAACATAACCCCTCTAGCTTGAAGGTTAAAGATAGAAAAAGCAACAGCCTCTCCATTGTCCATTGAGACCAATGCACCTGGAGTTCTTGACTCAACAGAACCTGAATAGGCTCTATACTCTAAGTAAGAATGGTTCATAATCCCCTCCCCTTTTGTATCAGTTAAAAACTCACTTCTAAAACCAATAAGTCCACGAGCAGGAATCTCAAACTCTAAACGTACTGTTCCATCTGGCATTGGTACAAGTGAAGTCATATTGGCTTTTCTCTTTCCAAGCTTCTCAATGGCAACTCCTTGAAACTCTTCTGGAACATCAACGACCAAATGCTCAAATGGTTCCATCTTAACACCATTTTCCTCTTTGGTTACAACCTCTGGACGAGCTAAAAGAAACTCGAATCCCTCACGTCTCATATTTTCAGCCAAAATACCAATTTGAAGTTCACCCCTACCTGATACTTTAAATGAAGCATCACCCATTGGTTCCATACGCATTGCAATGTTAGTTTCCATCTCTTTTTCAAGACGCTCTTTAATTTTGTTAGAGGTTACATGTTTACCCTCTTGACCAGCGAGAGGTCCATTGTTTACAGACATAATAACAGAAAGCGTAGGCTCCTCAACATGCATTGGGTCAAGTGCTACAGGATTTTGAGGGTCACAAATAGAGTCTCCAACATCAATATCTGCAAAACCTGCAATAGCAACAATATCACCAGCTTCAGCTTCAGCAATATCAATTCTCTCTAAACCTTTAAAACCAATGAGTTTAGAAACTCTTGATTTACTTTTAGTACCATCAGATTTAACCAATAAATACTCATCACCTTTTTTTACTTTACCATTAAAGATTCGAGTAATACCAATACGTCCAACAAAATTATCACTATCTAGCGTAAAAACCTGTGCTTGTGTCTCTACATCAGGTGAACCTTGTGGATAAGGAACTTGTTCAATAATTGCATCAAAAAGAGGAGTCATATCTTTGTTTTCATCTTCCATCTCATGTTTAGCATAACCATCACGAGCAGCAGCATATAGTACAGGAAATTCAAGTTGGTCTTCGTTTGCATCAAGTGCTACTAAAAGGTCAAATACTTCATCCATTACTCTATCTGGGTCTGAACCATCTTTATCAATTTTATTGATAACAACTACGGGAATAAGCCCAAAAGCAATTGCTTTTTTCAAAACAAACTTAGTTTGAGGCATAACACCCTCTTGTGCATCAACAAGTAGAAGTACACCATCAACCATCTTTAAAACACGCTCAACTTCACCACCAAAATCGGCGTGACCAGGGGTGTCAATAATATTAATTTTATGGTCACCATAAGTAATCGCTGTGTTTTTAGAAAGAATAGTAATTCCTCTCTCCATCTCAATAGCATCACTGTCCATTGCTCTCTCTTGAACCTCTTCATGAGCTTCAAATGTACCAGATTGCTGAAGAAGTTGGTCAACAAGTGTTGTTTTACCGTGGTCAACGTGTGCAATAACGGCAATATTTTTAATTTTTTGCATTAATAAGTTTCCTATATTCTAAATAATTACTCGAATTATATCGAAAGATTATTATAGTTATAAACATCTCTATAATTAGAGTATCATTAACATGTGTCTGAAACAATAGAAAATTATTTTAAATAATATTAAACAATACTATGATATAATGCTGTTATGAAAAAATATATCCAACTTCGCGACTATGCAAAAAACCATTCAGTAACATATAGAACAGCATGGAATAGATTTAATGCAGGTAAAATTCCAAATAGCTTTAAAGATGAGAATAATAATATTTTAGTTGAAGTAATTAATGGAAAAGAGATTGATTATTCAAAAGTTGCAATATATGTAAGAGTGTCAAGCAATAAAAACAGAGCAAATTTAGATACACAAGCAACTAGATTAAAAGAATATTCAATGGCTAGAGGGTATCAAATTGTAGAAGTAGTTAAAGAGGTTGGAAGTGGAGTTAACGATAATCGAAAAAAACTAAAAAAGCTCTTAGAGTCTGATAGTTGGGGAACTCTGATTGTTGAGCATAAAGATAGATTAACTAGATTTGGATTCAATTATATTGAAATATTACTGAACAAAGAGGGAAGAAAAATTGAAGTAGTCAATCTAGCAGAAGATGAAAAGAGTGATTTGATGCAAGATTTAGTATCAATTATCTACTCATTTAGTGCTAAAATATATGGATTAAGAAGAAGTAAAAGAAAAACAGAAGAGATTATTAAGTTATTAGAAGAAAACTCAAAAGATGCTAAGAACCTATAAACTAAAACACTCAATAAACAAAGGAAAACAGCAAAAAATCTTTAATCTTTTAGAAGAGTATAGAAAAGTTTCTAATGAAATTTCAAACAGACAATGGATATATTTTTATAAAAATGGGAAATTCAATAGAGATTTAGAAGTTAATTCGATAAAAAGTGAACTAAGCCAAAGATATAGACAAACAGCACAATACCAAGTTGTATCACAATTAGATAGTTATATTGGAAATAGACAAAATGATTTTAAAACTTATATAAATAGTAGCAACTTTGATAAAGATACAAAAATTAAACTCTACTACATCAACAGATATAAAAAGTGGTTTTCTCCATCAATTAAAATGAAAGATAAGGAGATAGAGGAAGATATTATTAAATTATCAAAAAAAATCATAAAAAATATATTTAAAAATAATAGAAGACCAAATCTTAAGTTTTGCAATATGGCTCTTGATGCTAAAGTAGTAGAGATTACACCAAATGGAGTTAAAAAAGTTAAAAAATCAGAGAAATTAAAAGATGAAAATGAAGATTTCATCTTAAATAAAAGTGGAAACCCAAAACTAAGAACATATATCCAAGAAGAGGAGAGAAAAAAAAGTTCCTATGACTATTGGATAAAACTAAGCACCTTAGAAAAAGGTAAAAAAATATATCTTCCATTAACTACAAACAAGTATTTTGAGGGGTTAAATGGAGATATTAAAAATTTTGTTCAGATAAATTTTAAGCAAGATATATCAAAAATCAATGGAAATATAGCACTTTTTAGCTCAAATAAAATAGAGTACAAGATGGATATTTGCCTAATTA
>JALUKJ010000142.1 GCA_027056615.1 Campylobacteraceae bacterium
ATTATCATTAATTCAATTGAATTTTTATTTTTATGAGTGGAGTATATGGAGTCTATTTATTTTTTTTGTCTCTGTTATATACTCAACATTCAAGACTATACATGTTTATAGGCGACAAAAAAGCTATCCTGATACAAAAAAAGATAAATTATAAGAGATTAATTTAGTGGTGACCCCTAGGAGATTCGAACTCCTGTAACATGGATGAAAACCATGGATCCTAACCGTTAGACGAAGGGGCCACTAAATTTAAAAAGGAGAATAAGTTATAAAATGGTGACCCCTAGGAGATTCGAACTCCTGTAACATGGATGAAAACCATGGATCCTAACCGTTAGACGAAGGGGCCATTTGACAACTTATGGACGAAATTATATCTAAAGATACTTAAAATATTCTTAAAAAATATAATATTTGATATAATGCCTTAAAAAGGATTTTTTATGATAAAAAGAGCCATTTTAGTTTTAGCCATTTTGAGTCTATTTACAGCTTGTGTAGGTATGAAACCCAAAAAAGAGGAGAGTGCATTTATTGTGCTTAAAACCCCTAAAATTAGATATGCTGATATGGGGTTTATTACAGCTTCTCCTACTGATATTAAAGTTGAGATTTATGGTGCAGGTCAACCATTGATGAAGTTAGAGATTGGTGGGTTAAATATTTGCATGTCCAAATTTGAGTGTATGGATAAAATAACTTTTAATGAAAAGATTTTAAATGGAGCTTACAATAAAGATTTGCTGGAAAATATTTTTAGAGGTGAACCAATATTTAAAAGTGAAAATATAGAGAAAAACAAAGATGGCTCATTCTCTCAAAAATTGACAAAAGAGGGTGTTTATGATATATCTTATAGAGTTAATCAAAAAGAGAGAGTTTTTAAAGATAAGCTCAATAAAATTATAATAAAAGTGAGAAAACAGTAGATGAAATTTGTAGGTGCGCATGTAAGTGCAAGTGGTGGAGTAGACAATGCCCCTTTAAATGCCATGAAAATAGGAGCAAAAGCTTTTGCTCTTTTTACCAAAAATCAACGACAGTGGGTTGCTAAACCTTTAGAAGATAAGATGATAGAAAGTTTTAAGGTAAATCTTGAAAAATCAGGAATTTTACCTAAACATATTCTTCCTCATGATAGCTATCTTATTAATTTAGGACACCCAGAAGTAGAGAAGCTAGATAAGTCACGTGAAGCTTTTATTGATGAATTAGAACGTTGTGAACAGCTTGGTTTAGAGCTACTTAACTTTCACCCAGGAAGCCATTTGGTCAAAGTTGGAAAACGTGACCCAGAGTATCATGAGAAGATTATAGAAGCAGAGTTAAATTGTTTAGATGTAATTGCCCAGTCACTCAATATTGCTATTGAGGCAACAAAAGGCTCAAAGGTCAAATTAGTTATTGAAAATACAGCAGGGCAGGGTACTAACCTTGGGTATAAATTTGAACACTTAGCACATATTATAGATAAAGTAGAAGATAAAAGTAGAGTTGGTGTTTGTTTAGATACTTGTCATACTTTTACAAGTGGTTATGACCTAAGAACACGAGAGGCTTATGAGAAGACAATGGATGAGTTTGAACGTATTGTAGGGTTTAAATATTTAGCAGGAATGCATATTAACGACTCTAAACCAAAACTAGGAAGCCGTGTAGACCGTCACCACTCTTTAGGGCAGGGTGAAATAGGTTGGGATGCCTTTAAGTTCATTATGAATGATTCTCGTATGGATGATATTCCCTTGATATTAGAGACAATAGATAACACTATTTGGGATAGAGAGATTGAGGAGTTGTATAATTTAGTGGAAAATTAATAATTATTATTAAACAAAAGCTGTTATAATGTATAGATTATTCTAAAAAAGGAGAATGTAATAATTTAGGTCGAGCTATCAACTTAACTACATCTTTCTCTAACTCTAAAGCTTGGAGATTTAAAAATCTCCACTAAAAGCTATAACTAATATCAGCAAATACCATATCGCTATTGTGTACCATATTAAAGCGTTTACTCCCACCAATATAGTCAACTAGTCCAACATTAGCATTAACTCCATCACTAATATCATACTTAACCCATGCTCTTTGAAAACCACCCTCATCTAGTTTTTTACCAAAGAGAGAGATAAGATAGTTAGCATGAAGTGTGGCATTAACAAAGTCAGAGCTTATACGAAATGCTTGTTGATATGTATTCTCTTTAATGGGAATAGGATTATTTTTCAGAGCTTTGTCGTAACTATGTACTTTTCTAAGAGAAACATCATACGAAATTAGTGTATCGGCAATGCCTTTGTACTCAACTCCTACTAAACCATCAGTTCGATTAAAAGTTTTATCTTGTGTAGCTGTGTATTTTAGACCATTAAAATTAGCTAATTCACTCTTAAATAGCCATGAGCCACTAAGCACATTTAGAGCTGTACCAAACATCTTTACTTTGTCGTGATTGAGCTTTCCATTTTTAAAATAACCTATATCATCGTGTAGATTACTAGCATAGAGGTTAATATCCCATCCTGAAAACTCTGCTCCAATGCTTAATGCAGGAGTAACATCGCTATAGCTTTCATTGCTTGGTAACGAATGTGGAGATGGATTATAAGTTGAACCCGATGGAGGATTTTTAGAGAATCTCTGCTCTACAACAGCAATAGGGGTAATTCTCCAATCTCCCACATAGTAGTCAAACTTTGCCATACCTACAGGTAGACGTAAATCTTCAATATCTACAATAGCAGGACGACGGTTATCAAGAGGGTTAAGTACATCGGTAATACGAATAGTATCACTTCTTCCCCACACTACCACTTGACGACCTAGTTTCATGTCTAAATTCTCTGTTAAACTACCCTCAATATAAGCATCAAAAAGCTCTACTTCATGCTCATTCTCTTTTAGCTCATTTTTAGAGTATTTTTCACGTCCTCTAATACTATAGATAGCATCATAATAGGCTTTGGCATTAGTTTTTAGTTTAAAACCGTTGTCAAACTTGTGTTCATAGTCTAAAAGTAGAGATGATTTTAAAGAGGAGAGGTTGTCATGAGGGGTTTTGTCTCGGTATGAAAATGTAGCTTGTTCGGTAAGCTTTCCTGTAAAATCTTTAAATTTAGACTTTTTTTTAATAGTATCTAAAAGTTTAATCTCATTAACTGGTTCATCATCGAACTCCTCCATAATATCATCTTCTTTAGTATTAGAAGATTTCTTTTCTGTTTGGGTTGTTGTTGGCTCATCATCAAACCCATCCATTGCTTCATCTACACTTTCAGCATTTAAAAAACTTGCTATTAGGAGTGTTGAGAGTAGTAGTTTTTGTTTTGACGGTGTTTTCGGAGAAAACACCCTACTGTTGTTTGACATTAAAGTCCTTTTTCTAATCTTCTTGTAGTAAAGACATTGTCATCTATTTGTTTGTTTAGCTCAATATTGTCAAAAGTTAAAATAGTTTTGTGAACTGTTGTTTTAGCTTTTTTAGTGGTCATAGTCATCTCATCTACCAGCCAAATTCCACCCTCATTATGTATCTTTTTAAGGTCGAGGTACTTCTTTTTCCCATTGGTCATAAAGTTAATAGCACGAACTACCATATAGTTATCTTTTCTTACTATAGCAATGGTTTTAGTATACCCTGATTCATCAATTACCTCTTGATTTCTTGGGGTTGCCTCTATCATCCATGCATCATGCCCTCTAACTTTTGTCTCTTTAAGAAGTTTAAAATCATAATCTTCCAAATCACGGTCGGTCATATCAAAGTATGAAAAGTCTGAACCCATAAAGCTTGAACTCTTATCTGCCGATGGAATACGTTTTACCTTTTTAAGTGCAGGTAGATAGAGCCATTGGTCATCATCTTTTGAAGAGTCATCATAGTCGTAAGTTAAAAAGGCTGTATTTTTAACATCTGCTGGGCTTTTAAAAAAGAGTGTCTTATGCTCATCTGCTCCAAAATCTTTCTCATAAGATTTTAAGGTATGTCTCCTAAGCACTTAACAATTAGAAAAAATTAAAGAAGATTTAAAGAGAAAAGACTAAAGTATCAAGAATCACTCAATAGGTCAATATTGAGT
>JALUKJ010000143.1 GCA_027056615.1 Campylobacteraceae bacterium
GCTTGTTACTTCACCTTTGCTATCTGTAATGGTGGCTACATTTCCTCTTGTTCCATAGGTATAGGAGATAGTTCTTGTTCCTGTTGTGCTAGTTGTTCTTCTACCTTTGTTATCATAAATATAAGTGATAGGGGTTAATGTTCCTGAAGTTACTTTTGAAGTTAAAAGCGTATTGACATCATACTCTTTTGTTAATGTTCTACCCATAGGCGTTGTAACTGTTACTTTTCCTGCGTTGTAGTCTTCTACTAAAGTAGTTGATTTTCCATTAGTTGTTATGGTACTTGTTTTAGAGTTTGTATCTGTTTCATTTCCATCGTAAGTTATGGCATAGTTTACAACACTTTTTAGACCACTTGGTTGGGTTGTTTCTGTACTTGCTAAAGTTTTTTGTTGGGTTAAGCTATCTACTGTATAGAGCGTTTTAGTTACAACTCCATCTCTACTACTCTCTACACTCTGTTCATCTGCTGAAAAGGTAGTTACAACACTGTCACCTGTAGCGAGAAGTGTCTCTATTTTAGTGCTTCCATTAGCCAATGTAGTGTATTTAGAGCTTAGTTCATTGCCTTCAGGGAAAATTGTTTTATAGGTTCTATCATCTACTCCATTTAAGTTTACAAATTGATAAGAGCCATTTTCTCCATCTATCTCTTTTATGATTCTTCCTGTCCCACTAAAGAGATGTTTTATCTCATTTCCATTTGGGTCAATCATTTTATCCATAAGTGAACCATCAAAATAGCTAAATTGATATTTTGAATTGTCTTCATATCCTACTTCTGTTAAATTTTCATTTTCATCTATGAGTAGGGTTGTTATTTGACCATTTGGTGCTGTAATTTGTGTTGGGTTTCCGTTTGAATCTCTTGTAATAGTTGTGGTTTGATTGAAACGGTCGGTAATGGTGCTAAGGTAGCCATTTTCATCGTAGGTGTAAGTTTCTAATGTTTTATGTGATGGATAAGACTTTGTAGCTAAATGTTTTCCATCTAAGTCAAATTGATACTCTAATTTATTATCTGATATATTTAAGCCATCGAAACTATAAGAGTTCTGCCCCAATACTCCTTGATTATAGATAGCTTGAATTTCACTATCTGTTAGTACTTTTTTGTAGATTCTCAAATCATCAATAGCTCCTTTGAGCATACTACCAGTAAAATAACTTTCAGGGTAAGAAAAACTATTATTATATCTAGCTATATTAAGGAATCTATCATAATTACTATCTGTTCTTGGATAATTTGGTATTTGATTGTCTCCTCCAACCATATTTGGTTCTAACTCTTTTTCTATTACTTTGACTCCATCTATATATATTCGTTCTGTATGATTATCATAAGAAAAAGTATAATGGTGCCATTGTGTATAGTCTACAGGACTTGAACCATAATCATAGATAGTATCTACACTATCTACATTACCACATGAATCTGTTGTTGGTGGTTCTATTGAGCTGATGTTAATTGTTTTATATTTATAACAAAAACCATCACTCCAGTAGCCTCCAAATCTACCTGAAATACCAATATCTGAAGCACTAAGATGAACACTATTTGAACCATCTCCTACATTAGAGTTGGTAATAAATATACTATTTGAACTATTTTCTGCTTTTCCCCATAACGATATGGTTATGTATTGGTTCTCTGGGGTTCCTGTTAACTCTATAGGTGTTTTTATGCTTTGCGTACCATTAAAAATAGCAGCTTTTCCATATATGCCATCAGCATAAGACAACGAACCAGCAACCGTACCATCAGCTCCTTGTCCACTACTATCTTTTACATCACCTTCAAATCTATAATATGCAACTAATCCATCTTCAAGACTAATTAACTTCTCTACTTTTGTTCCATCACCTTTATAGATAGCATTTGTTCCCATACTATGTATATTAGAGAGTGTCCACCCATTAGCTATTTTAGAATTATTGTTATTTGAATCTACATTTAAACTAACTGTTTTACTAGAAGAGTAGCTTATCTTACTACGCCCAATTATATTTGTACTTGCTACACCTGCTCTATTCCAAGCTCGACTAAATGCAGAAGTTGCACGATAGTAAACTAAATTATATCTATAGGTAGTTGTTACTTTTGCTTTTGCTTCTCCCGATACTAACTTACCTAAAACATCTCTTCCATCCCATTCAAAAGTTAAATTATTTAGTTCTCCAAGAGTAACATCTTTAGAGAAAACTCTACCTGCAACTTCCATCGTTACAGTAGCCCCTGAAATAGAAGATGGCAAAGTAGAAGCATCTACAGAGGCATCAATAACATGTTTATAACCATCAACCCTATTTGAAGCATAGTGTAGAGTAATATTGGTTCCTGCTATAGGAATATCTTCATGAAATACTCTTGATTTAGAGGTAACATAAGATTTAACATTTACATGACAATCACTCGGTTCATCACTATCTTTTGTTGGATTAGGTGTATTTGGATTAACAGCATCTTCAGGTGGTCCATAAGGCCAATTATGGTCCCATGGAGTAAAGTGTGTTATCTCTGCTCTCCAATATGTTTTACCTGCACTATACTGTTCGTTGTCTACTATACCTGAGACTTCATCTAAAAAGTTCCCATCTCCATTTAAATCATTCGGAGAATCATCACCTGTACTGTCAAGTGCATCTACTACTCCATCGTTATCTACATCTAATAGCTTAACCACTACACCATTTTTAGAAGATTTCCACTTTCCATCGTTTCTATCATAATAACCTATAGGGACTATCTCTCCTACATCAAAACCTAAAAAGTTATCAACATACATAATAACAGGTGCATCAAATGTTACATTTTCATCATCACTTACTCCATCTACTGTTAAATCAGCACAGTAAGTATAGGCAGAGTTTGTTGGTAAATCAGATGGCATAGACTTAGGTGTTTTAAACTCAGTAGCTCTAACATTTAAGTTTGTTAACTCTCTTGTTGAGCCATCTCTTGCTGTTACTGTTGCTTTGGTTACACCATTAAATACCAAAGTAGTAGAGCGTTCACCTCTATCATCATCTACAGGAGTAGAGATATGAATTTGTGGAGTTGAGTTATTTAAATCAATTGTTGTTACTTTGTTATCTCTTGCTAACATCGTTACAGTAGGTGTACGAACCCAATCTTGTACAGGAGCTTGAATATTTCGGTCAACGGTTGTATAGCCATTTTTTTGATAATGCACAGTAAGCTCTAAACCACCCTCAGATGGTATAGTATAAGTTCCATTACTATCAGTTAGAGTTGAACCATACTCTGCATGATTTAAAATAGATACTTTTACTCCTGTAAGAGGCGAACCATCTTCAGCTAAAATCTGCCCAGCTATCATACAAAAGCGTTTTTCATCATAACTATCAATAGTCGCATCTATAGGGATTACATCAATATAATCTGTTCCAAAATTAGTAGAGTTAAAATTCGTAGTATTTAACTCTTTAGCAACCGTTATTGCTACAGATGAAGTAAACAAAGAGTTTACTGAAACATTTAAAGTTGTACTTCCCTCACCTATAGCTTCTACTAAACCATTAGTGTCTACACTCACAAAAGAGTCATCTGCTAACACATAGCTAATATCTTCTGTGATAACATTGGTAGTTCCATCGCTATATTTTCCAATTACCTCTACTTGAACACTTTTATTTACTCGTAATCCAATAGGATTTGGTGAAACAACAATAGAGGTAAGAGTTACTTCTGGTTCTTCTACATTTACAGTTCTCATTATACTAGCACTATTGTTAGAGCTATCAGTCGCCGTATAAGTAACACTATAAGTCCCAACTGTAGAAGTATCAACACTTCCACTAACAGTTACAGAAACATTCCCATCTACATCATCAACGGCTGTAGCACCAAGTTCATTATAGCTCTCACCTTGCGTAACTGTTATGTTGCTATCACCATTTAAAGTAATAACAGGAGGCGTAATATCAACAGATGGAGGAGTTATATTACACTCTATATAACAAACTTTAGAGTGATTTTTAATAATAGCTCTATTTTTAGCAGAGATAGCACCTTTTAGACCTGAATGGTTTG
>JALUKJ010000144.1 GCA_027056615.1 Campylobacteraceae bacterium
ATTAGATACATAAAAATAACTAATTCCACTTTTAAAAAAAGAAAAAGTTATCTAACAAATGAAATAATACTACTAATAAACTGTATAGCACCTAAGTTACTAATCCTTACCAATATGCTCCAAAGCCTCTTCCATTAAAGCAATGTGATAATTCTCTTGATTGTTAATAAAAGTAAAAAAAGAAGCAAAATGTTCAGAGCTATAACTTACTGCATCGGCTAATCTTTTACACTCATCTTTTGCTCCAATCTCTTCTTGGATTCCATCTTTTAAGAACTGTTCTAAATCATCAAACTTATAAATCTCTTCCATTAAACTTCGTGGAACACCTAAAATTCCCATTTGTGCCATCATCTGCCCAAAACTTCTAAGGTGAAAAAGTGATTCATCTATTAAAATCTGATAAATACGGTTTAAGAAAACATCAGTGGAGTTTGCTTTAGAGTAGTTGTAGACCATAATTAGTTCATACTCTTTGTAGCTCTCTTCAAATAAAAAGAGGGTTAAAGCATCTCTTGCTTCATCAGTTAAAGCAACATTTGGAAACTCTTTTTTCATATTAAATGCATAGCTTACATCTTCATCTGGTATTTTATCTAAAATAGATTTCATATAATCTATATCACTACGCATACGAAAGGTAATGTGTTCATCTTTACAACTAGAGAGTGTTGACTCAATAAGCTCCATTCGTCTAATAATATCATTTAACATTACAGAGAGTTTTTCTACTCTAATTGGCACTTGATTAATATCATAATTATAATCTATATTTTGCTTAATAAAGTCATTCTCTATCCATGTTAAGTGTTTAAAAAGTATGTTAGAAAACTCATATAACTCTTGTCTACTATTTGTCTGTGACATAAAACCAGCAAACAGAGTTGCTAACCAAGCCTCATGAATATTTTTAAATAGTTCTTTCATCATCACCCTCCTCTTTTGGTGTACAATCATTATTAATATGGTAAGAAATCATAGGAAAATCTTTATCTTTTTGTCTCTCAGTGTATGTATCAAGTGATGCTTTTAAAGCCAAAGCCACCATCTCTGTACAAGCTGCATCTTCAGGAGTCTGATTTTCCAATATACCTAAAGTAGCAGAAACCAACTCCTCTGCCCTACTAAAGTGAATCCCTTTAGCTTCACTTGTAATAAGTGAACCTGCTACAATAGTTGTGGTACAACCAATTGCTTGAAAAGATATATCTTCAATTAAAGGGTCACTCCCATCTTTTACTTTTAAGTAAATAGCAACTTTCTCTCCATTTTGTGGATTTTTCCCCATACCCACAGAGTCTGCCTCTTCAATTTTTCCGTAATTTTTTGGGTTCATCATGTGTTCCATAACTAATGCATCTGCTGTCATATATCTTTTCCTTTTTTGACAATATACTATCTTTTTCCTAAAATATGATTAAGAACTTTTTATACACCAAAAAGCAATCAGTAAATATAGTCTATTTACTTTGAGATATTTTAACTATTTTCTTTAACTTATTTTCTCTTAACTCAAGCTCTTTCTCCCAAAGTTTCATTTGATACTCTTTTTCATCAAGTTTATCCTCTTTTAAAGAAATATCATCCTCTTTCTCGTCACTACTATCTTCTATCTGTTCATGACTATCTCCATCTCCCACAATAACTACTCTTCTGTCTAATGATACATCTCCAGCAGAGTCTCGTGCCATATACATAACCATATATGTTCCCTCTTCGTTACTATCAATATCATCTATTGAATTAACCTCAACTTGACCATCCTCTTTATCATACGCCGTGACACCTGTTTCAAGATAACTTTCACCTAGAGCTAAATATTGAGGGTTCTTACCCTCTATCTTAATTCTTGGTAGAGTATTATGTTTTGAAAGAAATTTAGCTTTTTTTTTACTCTTTTTCTTATTAACTTTTTTAATCTCTGTCTTGATATTATCAATACTTCCATCTCCTTTAATTACAAAAGTTTTAATAGATAGAACTCTTCCACGATTATCAAAATAGTCTAAATCCTCTTGTAAATTTCTCTTAATGGTATGCCACTCACCATCAAAGATATCATATCCTAAACCAAATTGATGATAACTATTACGATTTCCAGACGTGTATATAAGATAACTCTCACCTTGAGTTGTTTGAAGAATCAAGATAATCACAAAATCTTTCTTATACTGCATCTCCCAAGAGAGCCAATATTCATACTTATCTCTCTTTGCATTTTTAAGCTTCTCTTTTTTTATTGCATTAAACTTATAGATACTCTTAACCCCATTACCATCAAAGTGTATCACTCGACTTTTTTTAGGTTGGTCATATAAATTTTCAATATCTGCTTTAGTAGGAGAATAAACAATCTCCCAACGTGAAGTTTTTTTATCTTCAGCATCTTCTTGAACAATAGCATTTAAAGGTAATAGAAAAATAAAAAGTAAATAGACAATTATTAAAATAGGCATTGAGACTATAGCTCCTCTCATTAAAAAATAATGAGAGTATTATAACATAAAATATTGTTTTTTATTTAAAAATGTTTCAAAAAAATAGAACAAAAGAGAATACAATAAATATAATAAAGTGTAAAAACCCTTCAAGCATATTGGTCTCACCATCATTAAAGTTAACAATGCTTACAAGTAATGTCAATCCCAAAAGTGTTCCTTGCATAGGACTAATAGCTAAATTTAACTCTAATCCTGCTAAATAAGAGATAATAATAACAGATGGAACTGTTAACAAAATAGTAGCTAAAGAGGCTCCTAATGCAATATTGATAACTGTCTGCATATTGTTTCTAAGTGCTGAACGAAAAGCGACAATAAGCTCTGGAGAAGCTGAAATAAGAGCAACACCTACAGCTCCTAAGGTTAAAGGTAAACCTAAATATTCCAAGTTATGCTCCATAAAAACAGCTAAAATTTCAGACATAAACCCAATAAGTACAATATATATAGCAAGTAAAATAGCATGATACCAACCATTAATATTCTCATGATGGCAAGAGTCATTAGTACAAATCTCTTCACTTTTATATTCAAAGAAATATTTATGTTTTTTTAACTGCACTTTGGTAAAGACAGTATATAGCAATATAAATACACCTACAATAAACCACATATAAGAGCCTATATGCTCTGCATCAATAAGATTTGGAACTACCATCGAAAGCCCAATTGCAACTAATAACATAGATAGATAAGAGTTTGACGAATCTACATTGTAAGGCTGTTCACCAAACTTAATTCCACCAATTATCGCTGCAAAACCAAGTAATCCATTGATATCAAGCATAATTGCTGAATAGATAGTATCTCGTGCCAAAATAGGATTGTGTGAATGAATCATCATAATAGCAATTATCAAAACTTCCACAGTAACAGCAGACATGGTTAAAATAAGTGTTCCATAAGGTTCACCAAATTTCTCAGCCAACATCTCTGCATGATGGGCAACAGCTAAAGAGGCATAGATAATCACAGAAAATAAAATAATAAAACCTAAGATATTACCCATAGGGGTCTGGCTAAAAGTATGTTCATAAACTGTAAAAACACCTAAAGTAATAAGAGAGATAAAGAAGGGGTACTCCTTAAAAAAATCCTTCATAGCTAATCCTTAAAATAAACTATGATAGGATACCAAAACTCTTATCTGTATCGTCTAAAATTTTGACTAAATCTTAACTGTGAAGTTCTATAATATTGAGGCTTTTTAGCTGAATAGAATCGATATAAAATCTCTTGTGCCTTAGGGACTCCTCTCTTTGCTGCTCGTGTAAACCAAAGTCTTGCCAATTCAGCATTTTGGCGTACTCCTTGTCCATAATGAAACATTAAACCTAACTCATATTGCGAAAGACTATGTCCTTTAAGTGCTGATTTATGTAGCAAATTAAATGCTTTAGATAGATTTTTAGGTGTTTGTCTTGCATATTTATACCGAATACCTAAATCATACTGTGCATAGACATTTCCATAACGAGCAGCATTCTTAATCTGTTGTATATTAGTTGCATAGAGCTGTGTAAAGAT
>JALUKJ010000145.1 GCA_027056615.1 Campylobacteraceae bacterium
CAACCAATACAGGTACAATCCAAGGTATTAATCACAAATATTGTAAAACAATACAGAAAGGAGATGGGTATGCTTACTCAATCGCAACTATTAAACAATAACAAGCTCCTCCAATTTCTCCTCGTCCAAATCACAGATTATGGACGAGGTTTCCTTGGAGGTTTTTGATGAATATTGAACAAGAGTATCTTGATGCCCAAGCACTTTTAGAAGGGCATTTTCTACTAGCTAGTGGTAACCATTCAAGACGTTATCTACAGAGTGCAAAGGTTTTAGAAGACCCAAAACGTGCAGAGCTTATCTGTAATGCATTAGCAGATATGATTAAACAGAGTGGTATAAAAGTTGATACAGTCTGTGCCCCTGCTCTTGGTGGAGTATTAGCAGGGTATGAACTTGCTCGTTCATTAGGAGTGCGTTCCATCTTTGTTGAGAAAAAAGATGGTGGCATGGAACTTCGCCGTGGTTTTCAAGTTAGTAAATGTGAAAACATTCTTATCTGTGAAGATATTATTACCACAGGTGGTTCAGCAATGAAAGCTTCTCAAGCTATAGAAGCATTAGGAGCAAATGTTGTTGCTTTTGCCTCTTTAGCTAATAGAGGTTTTTGTAAAAGAGAAGGCTCAAATATAGAAGCAAAACCTGAATGTAAACTCTCTTCAAACGTACCTTTCTTTGCACTAGATGACTTTACTTTTGAGATGTATTCTCCAGAAGAGTGTCCAATGTGTAAAGAGGGTTCAGTTGCTGTAAAACCAGGAAGTAAATCTTAATTTTTTTTAATTCTTGTAGGTGTGACCATGTCACACCTAAAAAATACCATTGTCATTTCTTCCACATTTACTTTACACAAATTATGTTATACTCTTTAGTAAATTTTAAAATATAAGGAAAAAGAATGAACAAAAGAGTTTTAAAACCTATTATTGCCTCTGCTTTAGCAACATTGATGTTAGCAGGTTGTGTAAATGGTGGAATGCCAATGGTTACAAATGCAGATGGTTCAACTAACAATACACAAACAGGTGCAATTATTGGTGGTCTACTTGGTGCTGTTGTTGGTGGCTCAACTGTAAATCATAGTGGAAAACGTGTTCTTATTGGTGGTGCTTTAGGTTCAGCTGTTGGAGCAGCTATTGGATATAGTTTAGACCAACAAGCAACAGAGGTAGCACAAGTACTTAACACCAATGTAAATAACAATCCATCAGCTGAACAAAATGTAAATAATGACCTAATTGTTTCAAATACAGATAAGTATGTAAAGATTATGTTCCGTGATGATATGATGTTTGCAACCAATTCTGCAACACCTACACCATCAGCACAAGCAAAAATATCAAAGCTTACACCTGTACTTCAAAAATATCCAAATACTATTATACAAACAGTGGGACATACAGACAATAGGGGAAGTTTTCAATACAATCAAAAGCTATCAGAAGCAAGAGCATCATCGGTTGGAAATACCATTCATGCTAGTGGTGTACCAAATCCACTATACTCAAAAGGGTGTTCTTTTAGCAAACCAATTGCTCAAAATACATCACCAACAAATATGGCACTTAACAGACGTGTAGAGGTCTACTTATATCCAAATCAAGAGTCAGTTATTGACCCTTGTAGATAATAAGCTCTATTTAAAAGTATAATATCTTGCTGGATAGTCACCATTTAGCAAGATTTCATTAGTGTAAAAAACAAACTGAGGAGCTTCATCTTCTCCTCCTATAGGAATAGGAAGTTTTTCTGTAATATTAATTTTTTTCTCTACTTTTTTTAGTAAATCTCTACTCTCAAAATCTTTAATAGAAAATTCATCTACCAATAAATCATAAGCATTTTTTTTCTCATTGCTATAATGTTGTACTTTTTTAGTTAAAAAGAGAGAGTTATCTATCTCGCTACTTCCTCTTTTTAAAAGATAGTTTGCCATATCTTTGTTTTGTTTACTAATCTGCATAGCACCAACCACAACAATAAATACAATAATCACTGAGACAAGCACCTCAATAAGGGTAAAAGCTCTTTTTATACTCTTTTTCAATAAAATGCTCCACTATCTCTTAAATCATAATTATCTTTAATCCACATCTCTTTTGCTTCATCCATATCTCCCACTTTTTTAGCATCTCCAAAAAAACTTGGAAGATAAAAAATTCCATCACTATTTTTAATCACGAGTTGAGTTGTACTTCCATTAGGATAGAGATGGTAACGTAGACAAAGCTTTTTATCTTTAAATCGTCCAAGTTCATCTAATTGAACAAAGTGGTCATCATTATCAAGCTTATATAGTTCTACCTCTTTACCAAACTTAACTCCACCATCATAAGATGAAATTTTTCCATTTTGAAGTACAAAACACTCTTGACATTTTTTAATACAAAAGAGTTCAACATCCCCTTGATTTTCAAATGATTTACGAAAGCTACTAGGTAGAGTAGATGGGTCTAAAACTTTCTTCTCTTCTTTCTCATTATGCATAGCTGTTGAGAAGACCATAGCACCAACCATTGTTATAATAAAAATAACAACAATTAATTCAAGTAGAGTAAAGGCACGAGAGTATCTCATAAGATATTACTACTTACCTTCTTCA
This sequence comes from Campylobacteraceae bacterium, assembly GCA_027056615.1. Taxonomy (GTDB): domain Bacteria; phylum Campylobacterota; class Campylobacteria; order Campylobacterales; family Sulfurovaceae; genus UBA1140. The sequence goes on from JALUKJ010000145.1 coordinate 2,603, forward strand.
CAACCAGGGTAGACAATATCTTCATCTCCACCTGTTCCACCCTCTTTTCTATCACCTGCATAAGAGATAATTTTAAAGCTATCGCCTGTTTTAATATAGGTATATGGTGTTCCCCAAGTATCTTTTGGTAGTTTTTTATAGTATGGAGTACGTGCATATTGAGGATATTTATCTGCATCAGGGTTATGAAGAAGTGCTTCAAGTCCCTCTTCTGTATCTGGGTAAGCAGAGTTATCCATTTTAAATGTCTCCAAAACATTTGAAATAGAAGCCATTTGAGTACATGCTAATTTTCTTTGTGCTTCATCTTTTTTTCCTACAACAGCAGGTACAACAAATGCTGCCAGCATCCCTAAAATAGCAATAACAACCAACAATTCTAATAGTGTAAAAGCTTGTTTTGTTATTATTTGTTGTTTAGACTTAATTGGATTAATTACTTTCTGTTTTTTATAAATACTTAAAGTATTATTATTTAGCATTTTTAGGTCAATTTCTTTAGTCATCATTAAAATCCTTAGTTAAACTTAGTTATAATAGCGTTGATTTTACTTGAATTGAGCTTTATAATGGATAAAAAAAAACGAGGGATTGCACTTTTTATAACACTAATGGTCATTGCCTCTATAATGTCAATAATTGCCGTCTCTTTTAGTTATTTAGAAAAGGTTCAAAAAGATGCTGGTAAGACATCAGCTATTATACAAGGTGATCTTTTATATAATAACACTGTAGAGATACTAAAACGTTTTTTCCCCACAGGAAGCAATAACAGTGATAAGCTAGAGCTTCTATATACGACTCCTTTACCTTTAAATGAACCTAAAAGTGGTTTTTCCTTGACTATTAGTTGCCAACCATTAATGAAAGGTGTACCAATCTCATGGTTAGATGACTCTTTTACAAAAAAAGTTCCTCAAAAAAATGAATTGGCTAAAAAAGTACTGCAAACTCTTATGGAACGCTATGAGATTGAAGACCCTAATAAATTAGAGGAGCTTATAGTTCAAGCTATTAATGCAAAATCTTTAGAGAATGAAGATTATAAACCTAGAGTTAGAGCAAAAAAAGGTATTGTATCAAAAGAGCAATTTAATAGAGTTATTACAGATTATCTTTTTCTTGCAGATGATACAAAAGTATTAACTATTCCTTGGGATAAATACTTTATATTTACTACAGTAGACAACAAAACAAAAATAGATGGAGTTTATCTATCGGCTGAGTTAATATCAGTAGCATTTGATATTCCTATCGAAATTGTACAAGATGATTGGAATCCACAAGAGATGACTCTTGTTGAATTTTTAAAAGAAAATGGAATATCAGAACCTATTAATAAAAATATATATAGTAATAAAGCTCTTAATGCAATGCATTGTGAAACAACATATACCTATAGGAAGAGTCAATATG
>JALUKJ010000146.1 GCA_027056615.1 Campylobacteraceae bacterium
AAAAAGTTAGTAAATATATCAAGGTTAAAAATGATTAAATCTATTATGATAATTTCATTACTATTTTTTTCAGCTTGTTCTGTTAAAGAGTATAGGTTGTTTCAGCAAGAGAATATGGAACATCTATCACAAACTCAAGAGTTAAATATTACTTACAGTTCTAAAATTGTTCCTAATGATATATTAGAGATTGATATTTATAATATGAATAAAAAATCAAATATTATGATGCCAGATAAAGGTGGAAGCTCTTCTACTCCTAGTAATAAATATGTTGTTTATGATGATGGAACCATAATATTACCTCTTTTAAATGTTGTGCATGTAGAGGGTTATACAATTAAAGAGTTAAATTCAATGTTAATTGAAAGATATAGAGAGTTTTTAAAATCTCCATATCTTAAAGTAACTGTAAAAAATCATAAAATTTATGTTTTAGGTGAAGTTGCAAAGCAAGGAGTTGTTCCTTTAGAGGGAGAGAGTATCTCTGTTATAGAAGCAATTGCTAAAGCAGGAGGATTAACAGACTATGCTCTTCGTAATCGTATACGAGTAATAAGTGAAGAGAATGGTAAATATGTTATGCGTACTTTAAATTTAAATAACTTCTCTACTCTAAATAGTAAGAATCTAATGTTAAAACACAATAGCATTGTTTATATAGAACCTAAAAGTACAAAAGCTATTCGTGTGGCAATTAATGACTATTTACCAATCTTAAAAGCTGTAAGTAGTGTATTGAGTACCTTTGTAAATATTAAATATTTAAGTAATAATTAGGAGTGGGAATGAACCCAAATGAAATAGAAGAAGATGAGATAGATATTGGAAAAATAATAGGACATTTAAAGAGGAATTTAAAAACTATATTCTTTATTACCTTTTTAATTACAGCTATTGCTTTTAGCTATGCTTATTTTTTACATCCCACTTATTCCAGTTCAGTTAGTATCTCTTTTCCAGACCAAAAGATGTCAAAGCTCTCTTCAATTATTCCTGATGATTTAAGTTCATTGGGAAATAAAGAATCAGAACTTAAAACCATTAAATTAACCATTGAAACTCGAAAATTTATTAATTCTGTCATTAAAAATATGGAGTTATCTAATAGGTACTATATAGAAGAAAATTTAAAAAAAATAGAATTATATGGCTTTGATAATTTAGATGTTAATTTAACTATTAATAATAAAACACTATATAGTAAATATTTTAAGATTGAACCTTTTAGTCATGAAAAATATAAACTTACCTGTGATAGTTTAAATTATAGTAAAGTTCATAGATATGATAAGCCTGTTACTAATAAATTTTTCTCAATAAATGTATCTAAATCAGGAGTAGTTGAACATCGTACTTATTTTGTAAAAGCTATCAATAAAGATTTTATTGCTGATAAAATTTTAGGAAACTTAACAGTGACAATACTTTCAGATAATGTTTTACAAATTACCTATAATGACTCTGTAGCTAGAAGGGCTAAAGAGTTAGTTGAGGCAATAGCAAAAAAGTTTATTGCTTATACATTAGAGAAAGAGACCAATCAAATTACCCAAACATTGGTTTTTTTAGATACACAGATTGCTGGAATAAAATCTAAGCTTGAAAGTCAGGGAGACCATTTAAAAGGCTATCAGGAGAAAAGTGATGCTTTTATGCCATTGGAGTCTAGTAGATTACTTATGCAGAGTATCTCTAGTAAGAGGGAAGCCTTAACTAAATTAATATTTCAATATACTGAAGTTAAAAAGTTTATAAAAGCTTTAATGCAAAATAGACTAAATACGATTTCTTTACTTAATAGTGGAATAGATATATCTTCTATTCAAAGTTTAGTTGAGCTTTTTAGAAAAGATACTCTTATGTTAAACGAGATGAATCTTCAATCTAATAATATTGAAAAAGCAATTATAGATAATGCTCAACTATCAATGTTAATTAATCAACTAAATGAGAAGAAAAAGCTTTTAGTTGATTTGGAATTTAACTTTACTCAAGGACATCCACAAGTTGTACAAGCAAAAAATGAAATATCTTTACTAGAAGATGAGATACGTGCTTATATTGCAACACATATTAAAAAACTAGAGATTAGTAAAAAGTTGACTAAAAATAAAATACTAAATAATATTAAAATGATTCAAGATAGTCTAAAAAGAAAAATAGGAGAAGTTAAGAGAGAGATAAAAAAGCAAGAGAAGAACTTACGCTCATTGCCTGAAAAAGATTTAAAATCGCAAGAGTTAAAAAGAAAATTTATTTTAAGTGAAAAAGTTTATACTTTTTTATTAGAAAAAAAGATGGATTTTCAGATTAAGAAAGCTTCAACCATAGCAAATACGCAAATTATTGAAGATGCAAGAGAAGGGTTAAATCCAATTAAGCCTAATAAAAAACTAATAGCTACGGTTGGATTTGTTATAGGACTTATTTTAGCAATTTTCTTTGTTCTTATAAGAACAATGCTTGACAGTAAGATAAGAGATGCTTCAACAGTTGAAGAGTTAACCGATACCCCTTTATATGGTGTTTTACCAGATAAAGCTAATAAACGTTTCTTTGATGAAGCTTTAAGAAGTATTCGTACTAATTTACACTTTGTTTTACCAAATGAGAAAAAATGTATAACTATGCTTATATCTTCTACTATTGCTAGTGAAGGAAAAACAACTGTTATTTCAGGTTTAGCTCAAATTATATCTCAGACCAATAAAAAAGTATTGGTAATTGATTTAGATTTACGTAAACCTAGACTCTATCAAGAGATGAAAAAGAGTAATAAAATAGGAATAACTAATTATCTTGTTGAAGATAAAACTATTGAAGAGTTGGTTCAACCCATTAATGATAATTTAGACTTTATAGCAGCAGGTGCTGTACCTCCTAATCCTTCCGAGCTTTTAATGAGTAATAAGTTTGATAGATTGATAAATGAGTTAACAGAGCAATATGATTATATTTTATTTGATACAGCTCCAATAGGTAGTGTAATTGATGCAACAATTATTTTAAAATATGCAGATATTACATTACTTGTAGTTAGAGCTAATCAATCAGAAAAAAATTATTTAGAAAATTTTAACAGACTTCGAGTTGAAAAAAATATTAAATCTGCTGGTATTATTTTAAATCAAGTTAAAATGAGTAATAATGGTTATGGTTATGGTTATGGTTATGGTTATGGTTATGGTTATGGTTATGGAGATACTCAACATAAAGGAGCATAATGTCATTTTTAAAATTTTTTGATAGTAATTCTAAAAGTTTAGTAAGTGTAGATATTCATTCTCATCTTATTCCAAGTATTGATGATGGAGCTAAAGATATGGAGCGTTCTATTGAACTTATTTTAGCTTTAAAAGATATGGGTTATAAAAAGCTAATTACAACTCCACATGTAAGTGATATGTTCCCTAATAGTACTAAAACTATTTTAGATGGGTATGCTAATTTAAAGTTAGAGTTAAAAAAAAGAGATATTGATATAGAAATAGAGGTAGCAGCTGAATATTATGCTGATGATACCTTTGAAGAGCTTTTAAAAAATAGAGATATTTTAACTTTTGGAAAAGAGAAATATCTATTATTTGAATTATCATATTTTACTTTACCCTCAGACTTAGATAGTTTAATTCATGAAATTAAAATGTCAGGTTATACCCCTATCTTAGCACATCCTGAACGTTATGTATATTTTCACAATGATATTAGTCAATACCATCATATAAAATCATTAGGGGTATTGTTTCAAATCAACTTTATATCTTTGGAGAATTATTACTCTTTGGAAGTTACAAATGTAGTTAAAAAACTCATTGTAGAGGGACTAGTTGATTTTATTGGGTCAGATATCCATCATAGACGATATATAAAGTTTTTAAAAAAGAGTTTAAATAGTTCTCTCTATAAAAAAATATTTAAAAAAAATACTATTTTAAATGATTCATTACTTTGACTCTTTTAAACTATCTAGCTTTTGGTTAATCTCTGTTTTGATGTAGCTCTTATTCTCCATATATACTGTTTGAAGAAGTTTAGCAAATGAGTTCCCCTCTCTTATCTCTTGAATCTCTATTACCATGGTGTAGGGTATATTGTCAGAGAGTGGAGCTTTCATCCATGTTGATTGAAAAGAGTTATCACAACCACTTAGAGATGTAAAATTGTAATGTTTATTGGATTCTAATGCTTCAAAGTGTAAAAAGTTTTGAAAGGTAATATTTTTTAGATTTAGTAGGGACTTATCTGGTTCTAAAAAGGCAAAAGCAAGAACAAGCTCTGCAATCTTTTCACCACTTGAACTATATCCACAGTAGAAGTAGGAGGTTGGTTGAAAATAGATGGCACGGTTATCTTTTGATTTGACAATATCTATCTCTATATGTAGCTCTTTATTTCCTAAGAGTAGAGCTTGGTTTATGTTCTTTTTCTCTCCATCACCAAAAATTTCACCATCTTGTGATACATCAGTTGCAAACTCACCTCGTATAATGGTAATTTTACTAGGAAGTGATATTCTTGCAGGGTTAATAACATCAAAATTACGTTTAACAGTAGTTTGAATAATCTTATCTTCTGCCATTGAATTAATGGTATCAGACATTAGTTTCATACCTTGGTCAATAAGCTTAGGTGTGGCAGTTAGAATCATATCTATAGCTACACCTTTCACTCCCATAGCAGTAGAAATGAGTGAACCAGTTATAGATTTTGATTTATTAAAGGACATTCCTTTAGTCTGAGGTAGGTCACTTAGATAGTTGACAAACATTTTAGTAGGGTATACTTTTTTATTGTTATTAAACCAGCTCATATTTATCTCCTTAGATATTTATCTATTATAACTTATATCTATAAATTTTAGTTTTAAAAACTCATTTGTAAACTATCTACCTCATCCCAAGAGAGTGAACTTTTTTTACTTCTATGTGCTAAGATATGGTCAATATATCGTGCAAAAACATCGGTTTCTATATTTAATTTAGTTCCAATTTTGTAGTTTTTCATAAGTGTATTCTCTAAAGTATGAGGAATAATGGTTAATCTAAAAGAGCTTTTATAGACATCATTAACTGTAAGTGAAATTCCATCAATGGTAATAGAGCCTTTAGGAACAATATATGTAATATATTTTGGCTCAACTTCAATAATAAAGTCAACTCCATTTTCACGAGTACTAATCTCATTAACCGTTCCAATACAATCAATATGTCCTTGAACAATATGCCCTTCAAAACGGTCACTCATCTGCATAGCAGGTTCTATATGGACTTTTCCTAAAAATTTAGATTCAGGGACAATAGAGCGTGTCTCATCTGCTAACTCTAAATCAAATCCATCACTATGAACAGCAATAACAGTTAAACAGACTCCATTAATAGCAATGCTATCTCCTAAACTAGCTTTATGTTTTGATTGAATGGTTAAGATATTGTTGCTATAGTTTTTAACGGTGGCGATTTCGCGTATAAGACCTGTGAACATTTGTTCCCTTGTTGGTTTGATTTAATGTTCACTCGTTCCCCTCCATCTCGGCAATGCCATTGAATTAAGCCTAAATCCTGTAGGTTCGATTTTATCAAACAAAAAATTGAAGCCCATAAAACAATCCGTTCGATGAAATCGAACCTACAGTTTTTGAATATTTATTCCTTAATTCAATGGCATTGAACGAGGACGTTGGGAACGAGAAAATTGATTGGCATATTATAGCAAAAAATTTTAGATATAATTCCAACAATAAACAATAGGTAGGTTATACAAATAATATGAATTATGACGTAATAGTAATTGGTGGTGGTCACGCAGGAATAGAGGCTAGTTTAGCTCCTGCAAGAATGGGTGTAAAGACGCTTATGGTAACCATTTTAGCAGAGCAGATAGGAGCTAGTTCGTGTAACCCTGCTATAGGTGGGTTAGCAAAAGGACATTTAGTAAAAGAGATAGATGCTATTGGTGGGCAGATGGGTTTAGCTACCGATGCTACAGGTATTCAGTTTCGTATCTTAAATGGTTCAAAAGGTCCTGCTGTTAGAGGAAGTAGGGCTCAAATAGATATGGATAGATATAGAATATATATGCGAGATGTAGTTTTAAATACTCCTAATCTTGATATAAAACAGGAGATTGTAGAAGCACTAATTATAGAAGATGGAAAGGTAGAAGGGGTTGAGACTCAACTTGGAAACAGATATATGGCTTCAAAAGTTATTATCGCTTCAGGAACATTTTTAAATGGGCTTATTCATATTGGAGATAAAAAGCAACAAGCAGGAAGACAAGGAGAGTTTGCTTCAATTGGGTTAGCAGAGTATCTTAGAAGCTTAGATATTGAGATGGGACGACTTAAAACAGGAACTTGTGCTAGAATTGATGGTTCAACCATTGACCTTAATGTGATGGAAGAGCAGGGGGGTGACAATAAACCCATTCCTTTCTCATTTAGAACTGACCGTAAAACCTTTAATCCTACACAGCTACCATGTCATGTAACCTATACCAATGAAGAGACACATACTATTATAGAGAGTAACTTTTACAGAGCCCCTATGTTTTCAGGACAAATAGAAGGAATGGGACCACGTTATTGTCCAAGTATTGAAGATAAAATCAACCGTTTCCGTGATAGACCACGTCACCAAATCTTTGTAGAACCACAAACCCTAGAAGCTAATGAGTTTTACATAAATGGTATGAGTACCTCTTTACCTACAGATGTTCAGCTTGATATGATACGTTCAGTAAAAGGTTTAGAAAAGGCGAAGATAGTTCGTTATGGGTATGCTATTGAGTATGACTATGTTCAACCAACTGAATTAAAACATACATTAGAAACTAAAAAGATAGATGGGCTTTACTGTGCAGGACAGATTAATGGAACGACAGGTTATGAGGAGGCAGCAGCCCAAGGGTTAATGGCAGGAATAAATTCAGCTTTAGCTATACAAGGTAAAGAGCCATTGATTTTAGGACGACATGAAGCCTATATTGGAGTACTTATTGATGACTTGGTAACAAAGGGAACAAAAGAGCCATACCGAATGTTTACGAGCCGTTCAGAGTATAGACTACTATTGCGTGAAGACAATGCAGACAGACGACTCTATAAGTATGGAGCAGTACTTGGACTTCTTGATGAAAAGTATTTAGAAAAGGTAAGTAAAAAAGAGCAAGATATTAATGAGGCTATGAGTTATCTAAAAGAGAACTTTGTAACTCCAAATAAAACCTTTATTGAACTTCTTAGCTCTCTTGGAGAGGAGAAAATAAATGATAAAATGCCTCTTTTAGACCTTTTGGCTCGTGCTTCTATGACAGAAGATAAGATTGTAGCACTTGTTCCAGAGTTTAAAAAATACTCTGATGAGGTGATAGAGCAACTTCTAATTGAGGCAAAATATAGCCGATATATTGACAAACAGCAGAACCAAGTAGACAAGATGAAAGATATGTTAAAGGTAAAGATTCCACAAGGTTTTGTCTTTGAAAATGTTTCAGGTTTAAGTAATGAGATTGTAGAGAAGTTAAATAACATTAACCCTCCCACTCTCTTTAACGCATCAGAGATTTCAGGGGTAACCCCTGCTGCTTTGGAGATTTTGCATATCTATATTAAGATGGCTCAAAAGTCTAGATAGATTATAAAAGTAACTTCGCCCCAACAGCACAAACAGCCGACTCACTTTTTAAAATGAGTGGGCTATCTAAGCCAATAATATTATTAGATTCAAAAAGAGCTATCTCCTCTTTTGTAAAGCCACCCTCACAACCAATAGCAATGGTACTAATATGCTTATCTTTAGAGAGTATCTTTTTAGAGAAGTTTAACATAACTGTTTCAGGGTAATTTTTTAAAAATAGTTCTAAATTATCAACCATTTCAAGCTCCATAAGTTGACTTCGTCCACACTGTTGAGAGGAGTTTAATAAAATCTTCTCTAAACGGTTAAAGTCAAGTTTAAAAGATTTCTGGGAGCGTTTACAGTAGATAAAGCTTATCTTCTCTATTCCTATTTCATTAAGAGTTGGAAGTACTTTTTCAATACTTTTTGGCTCAATAACGCACCATGCTATATGGAGTGATTTTTTTGCTTTAACTTCTAGGACTTTTGAGTACTTAAGGGTTAAGAGAGCCTGTTTTTTGTTAAGAGAGCTAATGGTATATAAGTAGATTTTATTATCTTTTAGATTACGCATGGCAATCTCTTCGCCCTCTCTATGACGGCGAACTTTAAAGATATAACGGTGTTCATCACCTCTTAACTCCAAAGAGGGTTCAGAGGCTTGTGGGTGAAAAAGATACTGCATGGCTTATATAGATATTACGCCTTTAGCTTTAAGAATCATAAGAACTACCATAATAATTACAATCACAATGTTAACAATGTCTATTTTTATAAAACTTGAACGCATTGTTGCAAAAGTTGATTCATCTTCAAGATTAGCTTTTTTGATTTTTTTGAACTTGATAATTTCAAGTGTCATCATAATAGCAAAGACCACAATCATAATTATAGTGCTAATACCAAATGGTAAATCACCTGCGACTAGAGCAACTACTCCTGCAAAGGCAATCATGGTCATAAATGTTTGAAATATCATGGTGTAGATAAAACTTGCCTTTCTAAACTTTAAAGGGTTAGAGGCTGTTGCTTTAGGAATAAAAAGTCCTAAAACTAAAAAAGCCAAAAAGGCTTTAATTAGAATGCTGTGTATAAGTAACATTGTCTCTATCATAGAAACTCCTATATTGTAAATGTGTTATTAAAACGGATTATATCCTAATTTGCTATACTTATGATTATATTAAATAAAGGTCGAAGATGATAGTGAATATTAGTGAAGCATTAGAAATTATTTACAATAAAGTAACAGCAAAGAGTAGACATATTGTGCCTATTGAGGAAGCATTAGGTGCTATTGTAGCAAAAGATTATGTCGCTAATTTTGATTTACCTCGTTTTGATAACTCTGCTATGGATGGGTATGCTGTAAAGGTTGCAGATTCAGGTAAAAAAGTATCTGTAAAAGAGGTAACTTATGCAGGAGATGTGGCAGAGGAGGTCTTTTCTGAGGGTGAAGTAGTTAAAATTATGACAGGAGCTCCTACTCCAAATGGTTGTGAAGCTATTGTTCCTATTGAAAATGTAGAAGTTCATGAAGATGGTATTACATTACCCAATGATATTAAAATCAATACGATGATTCGTTGGAGAGGAGAAGATATTAAGAGTGGCAAAACTTTTTTATCTGCTCAAACAAAAGTAACAGCCTATACCTTAGCACTTTTAGCCTCTCAGGGCATAACTCATATAGAGGTCTATAGAAAACCTAAAGTAGTAGTTTTTAGTACAGGAGATGAACTGAAAGCCCACTATGAACGTATAGAACAACATCAACTCTATAACTCAAATGCTCCAATGTTTGTAGCACGTGCTAAAGAGTTAGGTTGTGATGTAAGTTATATTGCTTCATCAGGAGATACTATTGAAGCGTTAAAAGAGGCTATCAAAAATGCAAAAGATGCCGACCTTATCTTAACCTCTGGAGGTGTAAGTGTGGGTGATAAAGACTTTACCAAAGAGGCATTTTTAGAGCTTGGGTTAGAGAGTTATTTTACAGGAGTAGAGATTAAACCAGGGAAACCAACTCATTTTGGAAAGTTAGGCTCATGTTTTGTAGTTAATCTTCCAGGTAATCCTCTCGCTTCGATGGTAAACTTTGAGATGCTTGTAAAACCAACAATTGCCAAACTTTCAGGAAGTAGAGCTTTTTATCATGGGCTAATAACTACAAAAATGAGAACAGAACATAAACTAAGAGCAGGGAAAAGTACAGTTATTTTAGGTGAGTGGGATGGAGATAGTTTTTTACCTATTAAAAATCAAAAACCAGGAATGGTTTCACCACTACAAAAAGCAGATGGTTTAATAGTCACTATAAAAGAGGTAGACTATTTAGCTAAAGAGCAAGAGGTAAAAATGATACCAATAAAATTAGATTTAAAAAGTGAAGAGAAAAAAGATTTTTTTACAGAAAAGTAACACCCAAAATGGGTGTTACCAAAGAACTATTTAAGTCCTGAAATATAAGTAGCAACTGCTTTAATGTCAGCATCACTTAAAGAAGCAACTTGACCTTTCATTAACATACCCATACCATGTTCATTTCTTGTACCAGCTTTATATGCTTTGATTTTAGTCTCTAAGTCAGCTTCTGCTTGACCAGCAAGAAGTGGAGCTTTACCCATTGCTTTTGTTTTACCATCAGCACCATGACAACCAGCACATTTAGCAAAAATTGCTTTTCCATCAGGTCCAGATGCTGTTGCTGCTGCTACAGCTGCTGTTGCCGCAGATGCTGCTGACGCTGCTGCTGCTTTTGCTGAATCAACTGCTGAAGATGCTTTCTCTTTTACAGACTCTACAGCTTTAGTTGCAGCTTCTTTAACTTCTGATGCTTTTTGTGCTACTGCTTCTTTTGTTTTTTCTACAGCAGTAGTTGCTGCCTCTTTAGCTTCAGTTGCTGCTGACTTTTTGTCACCACCACATTTACCTTCTCCACATTTTTTAGTAGTTTCAGTTTTTTTAGCATTACCACATTTACCCTCTCCACATTTCATTGTAGATTCTGTTTTGTGTTCTGTAGCTGCTTTAGCTTCTGCACCTGTTGCTGAGTCACCACATCCTACAAGTAGGAAAGATGCAGCCATAATTGATAAAACGGTAAGTTTTTTCATATGTATGTCCTTATAGTTAAAATATATCGAAGTATACTATACTTTTTTTGGATTTACCATTAATTTATTTTCTAATAATGCTTCCCATAGATTAGGATTTGACCACTCAAATTTTATCTCATCTGAAAAAATAATATTTTCTAAATTTATGTTTCCCATAAGTTTACTGTATGCATCTTCTCTAAAACCTTGTGCATATCCTGTCTCTGTTTCATGGACAATAATGCTATGAACCTTGATATTTCGCTCTCCATTGACCATACCTGTACAGTTTAAAACACGTTCAACCATTAAAAAAATAACACGAGAAAACTGTTCAGCCGATGGTGAGACTGGAAGTTCTACCCACCGTGCTGAGTGTCTCTTCATATCTTCTATATACTCTTTATCATCTTCTGACCACAAAGTAATAGCATGGTCAAAAGATTCAATAAGTTCCTTTATGTAACGTTTTGTAAGCCCAAAGTCATAAACCATCTGCCCATTATCAAGGTAGTTTGACTCTAAAAGTACCTCTATTTTATATGAGTGTCCATGAATATTTTGGCTACACTTTTGCGTAGAGCAACCTCTTACAATGTGTGCATTTTCAAATTTGAATAGTTTTCTTATTAGCATTTTTTTTCCTCTCTATATTTATAATTTTATTTCTTTTAATGTAAAAGAGAAACTTTTGTCATAATCATAGGTATATAAGTGGTCTAATTTAAATTTAGAAGATTGATTTTGTTTAGGATAAATCAAAATCCCTTTACTCAACCCTCTAACTTTCGCATCTCTTGCCAATTTTTGAATATCTATCTCTTTAGGCTCATTAAGTATTTTCCATTTTACATCTATAATAAAGGACTTATTATCTTTTTTCCCTATTAAATCAGGGTTTGAATGGTAATGAGTTACATGTTGTTCTGATTCTAAAGAAAATTTTCGTTTAGTTACATCAGAATGAAGTCCCTCATAATACAACTCTGTAAATTCAGAACTCTTCAACAAATAGTCATAAACTTTCCACTCAAACAACTTTTCAGGTCGAAAAAAATGAGCATGTTGATTATGCATTTTCAACATCTCTTTATAAGCGTTATCTTCAAAATAACTCTCAACTCCAAGTAGAGTTAAAAGAGCTAAATATAACTCTTTCTCATCACTACTTTTAAAAAGTTTCAAAACCTTTTTAGAGCTTATCTCTTTAGGCTTAAAGCTATAACTCTCTAAATTATATTTAGCCTCTATTCTGTTTTTTAACTTTTTAGCTTCTCTATTTTTGCCCTTATGTTTAAGAAAATGATGTAACACT
>JALUKJ010000147.1 GCA_027056615.1 Campylobacteraceae bacterium
GTGATGATAGTAATAACTTTTTATATATGCCAAAGGATAAATAATGATAGGAAAATTTATACTTCTATTTCTAGTCTGGATAGGAGTTACAAACTCACTCAATATTCAAGAGTTAATAGTGGGTGCTATAGTTTCATTTTTAATAGCTAAATTCTTTACTCCAGATAGAGAGTTTAATTTAAAAGATTTAGTAGTTAAATATATTAGATTTATTCCAATTTTCTTAAAAAATCTAATTGAGTCTAATATTGCAGTAGCAAAAATAGTTTTAAATCCAAAACTACCAATAAATACAGGAATAGTAAAGCTAAAAACAGATTTAACTAATGAGCATGATAGATTAATCTTGGCTAATGCTATTACCCTAACTCCTGGTACAATTACCGTTGAGTTAAGAGATAGAGAGCTTTTTATACATGTTTTAAATCTTGATAGTTTGGATAGAGATAAGTTGCAAGATAGTATTGTTGGGGAGTTGGAGAGAGGATTAAAATAGCTCCTCATTTATAATTTAAGCTTTTTTTTATAGTATCTAACCACCAAAAGCCCAACCCCAACCAAAGCCAAGATAAAAACAATCGACCCCACAATAACCTCTGTGGGGATAGGCTGACTTAAATCGTACACAACTAAGCCTCTACTGCAAGAGAACTAACTACTTTGTCACAACGCTCACAAGCACACTCTTCTGAAGTTGAAGTAAATCTCCAACATCTAGGACATTTAAAAGCCTCTGCTCGGTGAACTGTAAATGTTTTACCATCTACTTCAAACACTCCGAGTTGTTCGGTACTAGAAGATGTTTTAAGGGCTGAAACAACAAACCAATCTTCTAAATCTTTAGTGGTATTAATTGGGAAAATAGAACTATCTCCAATAATTTCAAGCTCTAGGGTAGATTTAATTAGTTTCTCTTTTTTTAGCTTATCAATTGACTCAGAAAACTTACCTCTAGCCTCAATTAAAAGCTTATCATCAAATGTTCCACCTACATCAGGTAGCTCTTCATAAACTAAATCAAAGACACTCTGCATATCTCCTTTTACAATACTAGGGGCATAATCTAACACCTCATCAACAGTGTAAGTAAGTACAGGAGCTACAAGTGCCATCATAGCTTTTGCCATAAGAACCATAGCCGATTGAGTTGATTGACGTGTAGCTGAATTTTTAGCATCACAATAGAGTCTATCTTTAGTAATATCCATATAGATACCACTTAGCTCATTAGTTACAAAGTTATTTAATATAGCAAACCCTCTTAAGAAGTCATAATCTGCAAATGAAGCATTAACAGAGTCAAATACCTCTTTAGCCTTAGTTAAAATCCATCTATCTAGTTCACCATACTCACTTGGCTCTACAATCTTCTCTAAACCATCTACATTTGCCATTAAAAATCTAAAAGTATTTCTAAGCTTTCGGTACTGCTCTGCTGTCTGTTGTAAAATTCCATCTGAAATTTTAAGGTCATGTTGATAGTCACTTAGTGCTACCCATAGACGTAAAATCTCTGAACCATACTTCTTAATTACCTTATCAGGGGCAATAACATTCCCTTTAGATTTACTCATCTTCTCACCCTTGGCATCAACAGTAAATCCGTGAGTAATAAGAGTTTTATATGGCGACTTTTGGTGAAGTGCTGAACTCAACAGAAGTGAAGTCTGAAACCACCCTCTATGTTGGTCACTTCCCTCAATATAGAGTGAACTTGGGTACTCCCCTGCATCATAGTTTCCACTCTCTAAAACAGCATTCCAAGTTGAACCACTATCAAACCATACATCTAAGATGTCCCCTACCTTTTCAAGCTCATCTGCTTTGTAGTCACATTCAGGCGATAGAAGTTCACTAATCTCTAGGTCATACCAAACATCTGTACCTCTCTCTTCAAAGATATTAGCTACATAGTCCAAAACTTTCTCATCAAAGATAACCTCTTTGGTAGCCTTAACTCTAAAGAATGCAATAGGCACACCCCAACTTCTTTGACGTGAGATACACCAATCTGGTCGCCCCTCTACCATAGGTCGGAGTCTATTCTCTCCACTTGCAGGGTAAAATTTAACATCATTTAGAGCATTTAGAGCTGAAACTCTTAAGGAGTCATCACCATCGTTTGGTTTACCATCAACAGATATAAACCATTGATTAGTAGCTCTATAGATAAGTGGTTTTTTAGTTCTCCAACAGTGTGGGTATGAGTGAGTAAACTTACTAACTTTTAAAAGACTATCACCCAAAAGTTCTAAAATCTTCTCATTTGCTTTAAAGATATGTGTTCCCACAAACTCCTCTGCATTTGGAAGTAAGTTTAAGCCTACAACCGATTCATCATAACACCCACGCTCATCAACAGGCATAAGTACTTCAAGATTGTTTGCAAGTCCTACTCTATAGTCATCTTCACCATGACCTGGAGCTGTATGGACACAACCTGTACCACCGTCCATTAAGACATGTTCGCCTAATACAATCTTTGATGTACGTCCATTAAGTGGGTTAATAGCTAAGAGTCCATCAAGTTCAGTTGCAGAGATTTTTCGACTTGAGTGACCTGCTACCACACCCTCTTCTATCATAGCATCATAACGAGCCTCAGCTACAATATGCCCATGCTCTCCAAGAACATACATCTCTTCAGGATTAAGTGAGATTCCTGTGTTTGCAGGAAGTGTCCAAGGGGTTGTAGTCCAAATAACTACCCCTGCTTTTCCCTCAATACCAAGCTTCTCTTTAGCCATGTCTGAAAGCTCAAAGTTAACATAGAGAGAGTAGTCCTCTTTGTCTTCATACTCCACCTCTGCATCTGCTAGAGCAGTTCTAGCTGCCCAAGACCAAAAGATAGGTTTATGACGCTCAACAAGCAGACCTTTTTTAGCTACTTCACAAAGGGTTCGGTAGATGTTTGCTTCAAACTTAAAATCCATAGTAATGTAAGGGTTTTCCCAATCTGCCATAATTCCAAGCTGTTTAAACCCTTTTTTCTGACCCTCTACAGCCTTTTGAGCTGTAAGTCTACAAATCTCTCTAAACTTAGAGACAGGGAGGCTCTCTTTTTTAGCTGTTCCCATTTTGTCTTCTACTTTTTGCTCAATTGGAAGACCATGACAGTCCCAACCTGGAGTCATTCGTACCGATTTACCTTGAAAATAGTTATACTTTACAATAATATCTTTTAGTGTTTTATTCAAAGCATGACCAATATGAATATCACCATTTGCATAAGGAGGTCCATCGTGAAGTGTAAACATCTCTGCACCCTCACGTTTTGCTTTCATCTGCTCATACATTCCATCATCGTACCATTTTTGGTAGCGTTTTGGCTCATTGTTCGGTAAGTTCCCACGCATTGGAAACTTGGTTTTTGGGAGTAAAAGTGTATCTTTAAATTCCATTTTGTCATGCCTTGTATAAATATTGGCGAAATTATAGCTAAAAGATAGTTATACTTTATCAAATAATGTTCAAATTTCGTAGGTTCGATTTTATCGAACGTCAAAACCAAACAGACAAACCAAAAAGATATTTTTTGAAAAATTGAATTTTAATAATGCGTTCGATGAAATCGAACCTACGGTATGCTATAATTTCTTTATGAAAAATATCACAAAACAAAATACTATAGAGATAATAAACACCCTAAAAGAAAAAAAACAGACCATAACCTTCGCCGAAAGTTGCACAGGTGGACGAATAGCCTCAGCTTTTACAGCCATATCTGGAGCATCATCTGTGCTTATGGGTTCAGCAGTTACCTATGCAAATGAGATAAAGTCTCAATGGTTAGGAGTAAAAGAAAAAACACTAATTGAGCATGGAGCAGTTAGTTCTGAGTGTGTAGATGAGATGTTAAGTGGTATCTTAAAGATGGCATCGGCTGATTATGCTATTGCTGTTTCAGGAATTGCAGGACCTACTGGGGGAACACCTACTAAACCTGTTGGAACAGTTTATATTGGTATTGAAACACCCAAAGAAAAAATTGTGCAACTTTATCTTTTTA
>JALUKJ010000148.1 GCA_027056615.1 Campylobacteraceae bacterium
GCATGACTCTTGGAAACTCATCTTTTATTTTTTCTAAAATCTTTTGAGCCTCTTCATTGGAGCTTAACAAGGGTTTAAGTGCCAAACAGAACATACCAAAGTTACGCTCTCCTGCTTGGGGTTGGTTGAGAAATGAGAAGTGCATTCCTCCACCTGTCCACGGCTGATAGTGTGGGTCAAACATATCCATAAACCCAAAAGGTCCATAATCTAGGGTATAGCCACCAACTGCTGTGTTATCACTGTTGAAGTTTCCTTGACAATACCCAACTCTAATCCAGTTTGCAATGAGTGAAGTGAGTCGCTCTCTAAAGGCTTTTGCTAGTAAAAGTACTTTCTCTTCTAATGGCAAATTTTCATCAATCTCCTCACGATACTCACGCTCTATCACATGCAACACAATCTGTTCTAGCTCTTTTAGTGCATTGGGGTGTTCATTTTTTTTTGCACGGCGACCAAAGAGTTCAATCTGACCCACACGCAAAAAAGAGGGAGCAACACGGGTGGTAATGGCGACTGCTTCTTCTATCATCAATTCAGGGTCTTTGGAGTATGAGCCATTGTGAAACCATGGACGTGAAACTGTTTCTGTCTCAGAAGTATAAAGCGTCAAAGAGCGAGAAGTGGGAATACCCAGTGCAAACATATGTTCTTGAGCCAAAAACTCACGCACACTTGAACGCAAAACAGCCCGACCATCTGCACCACGACAATAAGGGGTTCTTCCTCCACCTTTGAGTTGCATCTCATAACGTTTGCCATTAAATACACTCTCAAAAATAGAGATAGCACGACCATCACCATAGCCATTACCTGTTCCAAATGGACACTGTTCATAGTATTCTCTTCCATAAATAGAAAGAGCATAACCTGTTGCCCAACCAAGTTTACTCATTGGTTCTGGTAATGCTGAACTATCACCACTAAACATTTTCATAAATGGTTCAGAAGTCGCTAAAGAGTCCGAAAAGCCAAGTTCCAAGAAGAACTGCTTACTGTGTGCTACATATCTAGGGTTTGCAATAGGGGTAGGCTTTACAGGTACAAAATGCCCAGAAAAGACTTGTCGTGGGTTATGGTCTATGCCATCTTTTGTGGCTTTTGGGTTAGGGGTTAGGGTATTGATGAGTGAATAGTCTGCTAGGGGTGCAAAGTCGTTTAGAGTTTTTATGGTTGTTTTCATGGGCGTTCCTTATTAGGAGTAATTTTATCTGATTTTTACTACTATAGCAGATGAAACTGAATAA
Organism: Campylobacteraceae bacterium; assembly: GCA_027056615.1. Lineage (GTDB taxonomy): Bacteria > Campylobacterota > Campylobacteria > Campylobacterales > Sulfurovaceae > UBA1140. The sequence goes on from JALUKJ010000148.1 coordinate 1,248, forward strand.
ATATTTGACATCATAAAGACTTCTAAACTATAATGCCATACAAAATCAAGGAGTAAACATCATGCCCCACCCAATCTTAAAAGATTTACAAACAAGATACACCTGCAAAAAATATGACCCAACCAAAAAAGTGCCAAAAGAGAAGTTAGAAGTTCTTTTAGAGAGCATTCGCCTCTCTGCCTCTTCGATTAACTCTCAACCATGGAAGTTTATTGTGCTAGAGAGTGACGAAGCCAAACAACGCATGTATAAGACTTTTGAAAATAAATACCAGTTTAACCAAGCTCATGTTGTAGAGGCTTCTCATGTTATTTTGTTTACTCATAATCCACATTATACACGTGAAGACTATGCAAAAGTAGTAGACCAATACATCACAGATGGTCGTATTAGTAAAGAAGAGAGAGAAAAAGCCTTTGGAAGTTTTTTATTTGCCCAGTTAAATACAGATGAAAATGGTAATACTCAAATATGGACAAAAAACCAACTCTACCTAGCTTTAGGAAATGCTTTGCATACCTTAGCACGACTAGAGATTGACTCTACAGCACTAGAGGGTATTGACGCTCCAATGGTCGAAAAAGAGTTTGCCAAAGAGCTAGAGGGGTATAAGTGCGAAGTAGCTCTTGCTATTGGCTATCGACATGAAGAGGATTTTAATACTAAGCTTCCTAAGAGTCGTTTGAGCCAAGAGGAGTTATTTGTTCGGTTGTAGTTTAGGGAGTGTTAAAATTCTCCCATTAAAAAATCAAACACATTTATAATCTCAACTTCACACCCATCATATGTTATAACTTCAGAACTATCAAAGGTGATAATCATCGCTTTAATCTCTCCTCTTAGCTCTTTGTTTGCTTCAGAAAAGACCCTTAGTTCTCTATGGCGTGTCTCTTCCTTTCCAAGCGTTACGGAGACTTGTATAAGTTCTGTAAAATCTTCATTTTCTATAAGAAAATCTACCTCTCGACCTTTTTCTGTCTTATAGTAATATATCTCTTTCCCTCTTCTCTTTAACTCCAAGAAAATAATATTTTCCAGATTAGCCCCAATTTTTTGAGAGATGTTAAACGAAACAACATTTGAAAAACCTGTATCTATGGCATAAAATTTTTGAGGGTTGGCTATCTGCTTTTTTAAAGAGTAGTCAAATTTGGGTATGCTCAAAATCATATAGGAATTTCTAAGATACTCAACATAATCTCGTATGGTATCAAAAGAGCTAGAGAAGTGATTTTTTAGTTTATTATAGGCGTTGATTGTGGCATTATTGGAAAGTAAAAAAAGAGCCAACTCGTTAAGTACTTGATAGTTTTTTAGCTTATATCTTGCCACAATGTCTTTTAGTAATATAGAGTCATAGTAACTTTTTACAGTATCTTTTTTGAGTGCTTCATCCTCTTGGAGTACGGTCTTTGGAAAGCCCCCATACCTCATGTAACTGTTGAAGTGTTGCTGTAGGGTCATTTTGTGGTGAAGCAGTTGGGCTTTTGAGTGAATAGTGATACCATTAAACCCAAGATACTCTTTAAAAGAGAGAGGAAAGACCTCTATGTCCAAGTACCTACCACTAAGAGCCGTACCAAATTCAGCTCCTAAAAGATGTGAATTTGAACCAGTCACATAGAGATGGTTGCTACTTAATTCATACTCTTTGAGTACCCACTGTTCCCATCCAGCTACATTTTGTACCTCATCAAGCATGATGACTATATTACCTATGGGTTTAATGTACTCCAAATAGACATTTTTTATATCTTCTAGTAGTGTCTGCTCGTCAAACATCCTAAAGCGTTGGTCTTCAAAATTTACAAAGAGTATATTTTTAATATCTGTTCCATCTGTAGTAAGCCGTTTTATCTCATTTATTAAGAGTGTTGACTTTCCACTTCGTCTTACACCTTTGATAACTATTACTTCACCTGATTTAGATTTTTTAGTTATCTCTGCTTCATAGAGTTCTCTTGTATGTGTCTTAGGTAGGGGCTTAAACCAAAAGTTCCAATCACTTATGATTTCAAATATTTTATCTTTATTCATCTCTAATCCTATCAGTATACTGACTTAATTATATTTAAATTAGTCTTTATAATGACTGATTTATGTTTAGGACTTTTTTACTCTCTGTTCTCCACCATATCCCTTATCTTCACAGCTTTCTCAAAATGGTCTAGCTTATTTTCCCATATCCACCATGTTGCTACTTCCATAAGTAGTTCTGGGTCATCATTTCTGTTGGCAAAAAATGCATAAAACGACAAGCCTACGTTATCTCCTTTGGCTTCTATTTTTTTGTTGCAGACTTTTATGATTTTTGTTTTGAATGATTCTCGCAATTTATTTTACTTTTAAAACCATATTATACCCCAAAGGTTAGGCAAAGCCCCAAACAAAACCAACCCAAAACAAAGCAACGCCACCCCGTCATACCCACCATAACCCCAAGCCACAGCAGGTAAGAGCGTCCCCGCAGACAAAGCAGAGATAAGCACCGAAAGGCTCAATAGTGCCATAGAAAAAAGTATGATTTTCTTCTTCTCAAAGTGTTGAAGCAGAGGGGCATAAAAAGGTGTAACCAACATCAAGACAAAGAGCATCCCAAAAAGTAGCAGATTGGTCTGTGCGATACTGATGTGAAAATAGTCTTAAATATTTATCTCAATTTTAGTGATAATTAATAATATTATATAAATATTGCTAGAAATTTAAATTCTAATTAATTAGAATTTAAGCAAATTATT
>JALUKJ010000149.1 GCA_027056615.1 Campylobacteraceae bacterium
ACCCAACACCACTAAAAATAGACAATGATGATATAGCTCTAAATCATGGACACAATGGTACAGTAAATGGAACATTTAACAACTGTACTCATCCTACCATTACAGTTACTATTGCTACTGACCCTGCTTTAGCATTTAACCCATCCCAATATACACTTAACTGTACAAACACCGACCCTTCTCAATGGACAGGTATAGGAAAAGCTGGTAATGTTTTAGAAATCAAACCTAAAGTAGATAAGAGTGGGAAAATGGATTGGTAAGAGGAGATAAAGCTTTCTCTACTTAGTATAGGGAACAGCTAAACCTTTATTTAAAATTAAATACATATATTAAAATCATTTTATTATTTAAACATAATATTATGATAACTTTAATATAATTATCTAATTATAAAATTAAAGGATTAGCATGTTATTGCGAATATTAATCATGTTCTTTTTAACGATACAAACCTCTTTTGGGGTAAGTATCGTTTTAGATGGAACAAAAACACTTTTAAGTGGACAAGATTGTTCCACTGCAACTTACCGATTTGGAACAACAACCTCTTATAATGGGGACAATTTAGATATCATTTTAGAGGTCACAGACGAAGATAATGACTATCTTGGTGGTGCTTGTGTAGATACACAAAATGGAGTAGTTAGTTTTCATCTAAGGGATAGGGATAGATGGGATAATATTGCTTCTATGGACTTAAAATTCACGGTTGTAAGACATGGTACTCGCTCTCCTATTAATGTTGATATGCTAACGGTAACAAACTTTGACTTAGATAGTAACCCTAGTGCCACATTAACAGATGATGTTTACTATAAAAATCCTCTTGAAACATTGATTAGTAGTGATAGTGATGTGTTATTGCAATCAGGAGAGTTTTATGATAATGAGTATGATGTAAAACTAAGAGGTAAAAATGATGGTAACTGTAACGATAGTGCAACACTAACAGAGTTGTCTTGTCGAGCAGGAGCTATTTGGAAAAATAGTTCAAGTATTTATGCTAGAGTACAGAATGATAATGCTTATGGTTCATATAATTGGTACAATAACTACCATAGATTAATTCAATTCTCCTTTGAATATGCAGATATTGCCCCTTTAATTAGTGAAAACAATACAACTAAAGATTGTGGTACTTACAGTTTTTCAACAAATAGTGATTCATGGGTTGAAGGAATAACTCACTCTCCGTATGATAATAGTCTTAATATTCAAAAAACTATCTCTATTCCTACTGCTTCTCAATTAAAAATTTCTTTTAATGGAGTAACAGAAGAGGATTATGATTATCTTTATATTATTGATGAAAATGGTGTAGAACATGAATATAGTGGTAATTTAAATAATTTAAATGATTTAATTATTGATGGTTCTTCTGTTACTATGAAATTTACAAGTGATGGTTCTGTTGTAAGAGAGGGAGTTACTGTCACTGTTGAGAGTTTAGGTTGTGGAGAACCTACAGTTAGCCTAGAAAATTCTGTTGATATTATAGAAGGTAATAGTAGCACAACTGATTTAGTTTTCCCTATTACTTTAAGTAAACCTGCTGTTGAAGATATTGTACTTCATTACGAAATCACGGATATAAATACTACAGCAAATGAAGATTATATTTTAGATAGTAACTTAACAATTTTAATTCCTAAAGATTCTAATAGTAGTTCTATTGTTGTAAAAGTTAAGGGTGATACAGATGTAGAGAACGATGAGAGCTTCTCTTTAAGGTTGTTAGATGCTACTAATGCTATTGTTGATGGTAGCAGTGTGGTTGGTACTATTATAAATGATGATAAAGAGACAGCTATTAATCCTGAAGATTGTACTAATGCACCATCTGATATTGTAGATTTTAATAATAATTTTGTATTTAATAAAAATACTAATGTAACAGGTGATGGCTCTGTTGGAACTGTAGCACTTTATGAAAATGTAGCTACAATAAATGGAGCTGATGTAGATTTGAAAGTAAAAGTTCTTTCTCTTAAAGGGTTAAATACATTGGCATTGCCAAGTACTAAGACTCATAGTGTTCCAAAAGGATTTAAGTTACAAAAAATTGGTGATGAAAATTCTGTTGGTTTTTTTATTGACCAAAAAAGAGGTGATAATAAAGGTACAGAATATAGTACAGAGTTAGAGTTTTCATTTGTAAAGCATGGAACATCTACACCTGTTTCATTTAACTTTGAGACACAAGTTTTTGATATTGATAATTTTGCTAATCGTACAGAGTATGTTGGTATAAAAAATAGTGATTATAAGTTTTTTCAAACTAGTGACCCTACACATATTGTAGGTACACAAAGTGGTGAATGGTCAATATTTAAAAATAACTTTATAGAAGATTCTCAAAATTTCAATAAGAATGCTACTGTAAAATTTGTTCATGAAAACAAAAGTAAATTTATTATGAAATTTACACATATAAAAAATAAAAATACTGGTCAATATGGAGGAAAAGCTGGATTTAATGTTGTGTTTGGAAGCCCTAATAATGGATTGCCAACTTGTAAAATTGAAACTCCACAAGAACCATTCACATGTAACGAAACACTATATCTCTCAAACCGTACAGAGTTAGGAACAGGTAGTGGGGATAGTGGAGCTACTTGGTTACATAGTTTTGATGCCATAGGAGCAACCTATGAACCTATTGGAACAGGATTTACAAGTGACAATGGTGGATATAATGCTATGGGATATAATGTTCAAGATAACTTTATTTATGCTCTTTATAGAAACCATTTACTTAAAATTGATAAAAATTCAAATGTTAAAGATTTAGGTGTAGTTACAGATTTACCTAATACTCAACTCTATGCTGGTGAGTTTGATAGAGATGGATTTTACTATGTAACAGGTACAGGTGGTGCTGATAATAAGATGTATAAAATAGATATTACACAGAAAAAAGTTGTAAAGACTATTACTCTGTCTCAATCAGTTCGTTTTTGGGATATGTCTCTTGATACTACAGGAGAGTATTTTTATGCTATGCTTATTCAAAAGGTTAATGGTAGTTATAAAAATGGTAAATTTGCTAAAATAAAAATATCGGATGGAACAATTACACCTATTGGTGATTCGCATAGTGATTTACCCTCTTATATATCACTTATTTTCTCTGATGCACAAGGTAAAATAGTAGCTCTGTCACAAGATGGTAAACTCTATGAAATTATGCCACAGTCAGGTAAAGTCTATTTTACAAGACCATTTGCTCCTTTAAGTTTCTATAATGATGGAACAAGTTGTCCTGATGCCAATATTACTCTACCACCTCACCCACCTAGACTCTCTATTAACAATGTTTCTAAGTTAGAGGGAGATAGTGGAGAGACGACATTTAACTTTACAGTAACAGCAGATAAACCATTTGATATGATGCCTATGAGTGGAGCAATGTTTTACTATAGGGTTGTTGATGGAGATGGAGATGAGGTTGTACCACCTCATGGAGTAGCTCTTAGTAGTGACCATGACTTTAAAGCCGAACAAGGTATAGGAATGGGTATGAATATGTTTGGTGATGGAATTAGTGTCAATATACCTGTTACTGTTTATGGAGATGAAAAAATAGAGAAAGATGAAGAGTTTTATGTAGAGATATACTCTCCACAGCTTCCACCTAGGATGAGTCCTAAATATATTATTGATAAAAATATTGGTATTGGAACTATTATTAATGATGATATTGATTTAGACCAAGATAACGATGGTATTTTAGATAGTGTTGAGTATGGAAGTTGTTCAGAGGGTATTCAGAAACTTATGAGTTTTGATGACTTTGGAACAGGTGGGCGAACAAGTACTCCTTATACAACCTACTGTTATGAAGATGGTGATGGAAGTGTAGAGTGTCAAAAAGCTAAAGGTATTCAGTATTGGGAAGGAAATGTTAATGTTAATGATGGTGAGTATGCTATTGTTCAACATCCAAATCCTGATGCTTCTGTTTTTAGTACATGGAGTAC
>JALUKJ010000150.1 GCA_027056615.1 Campylobacteraceae bacterium
CTTTAACCTCTAAAACGCTATTGGTTATAATCTTATATTTATAGTTATCTCCTATGCACATTGCATCATAATAGTGTTCTTTTGGCAGAGCAACCTCTTTTCTATTAAAATAAGTTTCCCACCCCTCGCCTGTAGTTACTTCAAAATATTTTGCTAATTCTTTTAGTGTATAGGTTCTAGCACGAGGTAACCAACTATTAGGTCTTACTCTATTATCAAATCTTGCTTCTCTATATCTTGTTTTTCTATTTCGTCTACCTCTTCTTATTGCTCTTCTTGAATCTATTGCTTTTTTAACAGCTTTTCCTCTATGTAGTATTTCTGCAAAGAAGAAACATTTTACAGCATCAACAATAGCCATGCCTGTGACTGATGCACCTACATCAAACTTTATTTCAAAGCTTTTTGTACCAACTTTGTTTTCTTTTAATCTTATGGTAAAAAGAAATATTTTATGCACAACAGCTTTACCTTTTTTTAGTAAAATTCTAGCCTTAGCTTTAGTTGTTGGAGCTAAGGGGGTTTTAGTTTTATCTAATACAAAAACCATTTTTAAAAATCCTTTTTCAGATTAGCTCACTTTTCAGTGGTAACGGGCTTTCGCCTCTCTCCTCGACAATGATAAAAATGCTTGTTCGCAATGGCGAATCGTCCTTAGGTTCACAGGGCTTTAACCCAACTTAAAGAGCCTACACAGAGCTTGGAACTGGAGAAGCATTCCAAGGTGTGATAACACTGTTATCGTAGTTGGCTATTTCTAGCTACTCAGTCTGGTCAATCAAGCCTCTTCCATAACCTTTAAGGTTTGGGAGAGGTTATTGACCTTAATGACTCTCCTATAAATGAATTATGTTATTATTCCATTTTAATATATAATAGAGGATAAAATTTGAAAAAATTATTTTTAATACTTCTTTTTACAGCTATTGGCTTTGCAAAAGTCAACATAGTAGTTAGTATTGTACCCCAAAAGGTTTTTGTCAATAAAATTGGTGGAGATAAAGTAGATATTACCGTTATGGTTAAAAATGGAGCTTCTCCTCATAACTACACACCTAAACCCCAACAAATGAAAAAACTAAGCAAGGCAAAACTTTATCTCTCAATAGGTGTAGAGTTTGAAAAAGTATGGCTTAGTAAATTTATAAACCAAAACAGAGATATGCTTGTGGTTGATAGTTCTATGGATATAAACAAAACAACTCTACATCATCATAACGAAGAGGAACTTGACCCTCATGTATGGGTTGACCCTATAAATGTCAAAGTAATTGCTCAAAATATCTATGAAGCTTTAGTAGAAATAGACAAAGAAAATAAGAGCTACTATAAAAAGAACCTAGAGAACTTTCTAAAAGAGATAGATAAAATTAACCAAAATATTAAAAATACTTTAAAAAATACTCCAAAAGGGACAACCTTTATGGTTTTTCACCCTGCTTGGGGCTACTTTGCTAAACGTTACAATTTAAAACAACTTTCCGTTGAAGTAGAGGGAAAATCTCCTAAGATGAAAGCTTTAGTAAAGATTATAGAAAAAGCAAAAAAAGAGAAAGTTCAAGCCATATTTACCCAACCTGAATTTTCAGATAAAGCTTCACAAATTATATCCAAAGAGCTTCATATCAATGTTATAAAAGCCTCACCTTTAGCTGAAAATTGGGGTGAAAATCTGCAAAACTTAGCCAAAGCTATTGCCCATAGAGAGCCTTAAGATGTGTATTATAGACATTAAAAATCTTAGCTTCTCTTACAAAAAGCAAAAGGTCTTAGACAATATTAATCTCTGCGTTAAAGAGAGAGATTTTTTAGCTATTATTGGACCAAATGGTGGAGGTAAATCAACTCTGCTTAAACTTATATTGGGTATTAACTCTGTTAAAGAGGGAAGCATTAAAACCTTTGGTGAAAAACCACATAAAAATCTACAAAAAATTGGATATGTTCCCCAAAATACCAATGTAAACACCGACTTTCCTATTAAGATTATAGAGGTGGTATTAATGGGTCACATTGGTACAAAACGTCCTCTTTTTGGTTATGCCCAAGAGGAGAAACGTTGTGCATTGGGTGCTTTGGCACAAGTAGGTATGGAGAAATTTGCCAATGAAAAGATTGGTTCGCTTTCAGGTGGACAACGTCAACGTGTAATGATAGCTCGTGCTTTGTGTGCCCACCCTAAAGTGTTAATTTTAGATGAACCTACGGCAAGTATTGATGTAGATGGGCAAAAACAGATTTATGAACTGCTTAAAGAGTTAAATAGCTATATTACTATTATTGTCGTTAGCCATGACCTATCGTTTATTATGCAATATGCCACAACTGTTGTGCATATCAACAAAACTCTATCTTTTCATGGTTTATCTAAAGATAATTTCTCAGAAAACAATATTAACCAATGTACTAATAAATTTTGTGAAGTTAATCTATTTCAAAAACTTAAAACAATCAAAGGAGACTCTAATGTTTGAAGCACTCTCCTATGACTTTGTTCAAAATGCTCTTATTGCAGGTATTTTAGTCTCCTTAGCTTCAGGAATTATAGGCTCACTTATTGTAGTTAATAGAATGGTCTTTTTAGCAGGAGGCATTGCTCATACAGCTTATGGTGGTATTGGGATTGCTGTCTTTTTTGGTTTGCCTATGTTTCTAGGAGCTTCTATATTTGCTGTTCTATCAGCTCTTATTATTGCCTCTATTACTCTGAAAGATAAAGATAGAATGGATACTTTTATTGGTCTTATGTGGGCTGTTGGCATGGCTTTAGGAGTCGTTCTAATTGACCTTACCCCAGGGTATCAAGCAGATTTTATGAGCTATCTTTTTGGTTCTATTTTGGCAGTTTCCAGCTCTGACTTATGGTTTATGGGGGGATTATTGGTAATTATCCTTTTTATTATGACATTTTGGTATAGAGATATTTTAGCTGTCTCTTACGATAGTGAATATGCTAATCTACGAGGTATTAATGTTCGCTTTTTCTATACTCTCATATTAGTACTATCTGCTTTAACAGTGGTGGTTGCCATTAAAGTTGTGGGGCTTATTTTAGTTATTGCTCTACTGACTATTCCTGTATATATTGCAGAAAAACTATCTAATACCCTATATGTAATGATGATACTTTCGGGTATCTTCTCCTCTATATTTACTATTATTGGGCTTTGGTTCTCGTATCAGTATGAGATTGCATCTGGTGCATCAATTATCTTAGTTTCGGCTGTAACGCTATTTTTGTTTTTGGGGCTTGGTAGAATTTTTAGAAGAATTAGATAATCTATGTTCTTTTTATGGGCATAATCTTTTATATAAATTTTAGTTTATAAATTTAAAAATATATTTATAAATATAAATTAGCTATACTTCGGGATATAATATATCACAAGGTTAGACTTATGAAAAGAATTAATAAACTATATTTAACATTACTCTTAATATGCTTTACTCCTCTACTAGCAAAAGAGAAAAGTTACTCATTTATTGGGATTCAAACAGGAATCTCAAAAATTGACAATAAAGATACTCCTTCTATAGGAGTAAAGTATGGAATTCAACAAGGAAATTCAAGAACATCATTTATCTATAGCTATGACAAAAAGGGCAATGATAAATTTCAGATGCTTCTTCTTCAAGTAGATATGGGTATCTTTAAAAATGCCTTTAGAAACTCTTCTATTAAACCCTATCTAGGAGCTACATTTGGTCTCGTACAAGCAAAAAACAGTCAATTAGTACGAGATAGAGGTTATGCTTATGGTCTTAATACAGGTTTAGCCTATATCTTAAATGATAACTTCGACCTAGATTTGAGTTATAGATATTTGAAAACTTCTAAACTAAAAAATATTGATGAGATTAATAATCTTAACCTTTCTATGCACTACTTTTATTAGAAATGGACAATGAAGTAGAGTATGGCAAAGTAGAGCTTCTCTTCATTGAAAATTACATTTAAATTTAGTTATAATCTTTCCATGAAAAAATTTTTACTACCTCTTATACTATTACTTCTATTCACTGCCTGTCAAGATATAGATGACAATAAACCTCTTTTATGTAATTCAAAGAAAAAGCAACCCATTATTATTGTTAACCGTAACCGACACCTAAATATGGCTGAGTTTTGGATAGATAAGGTTGAAAAACCATACAAAGAGATAATGTCAGCTAAAGAGATAGAAGCATTTAATAATGAGATTAGCCATAAAAATCATACTCTTAACTACTTTAATGAACTAAATAGTGCATACGGTGCATCTTGGGTCAAAAAAAGTATATTAAATGCTTATGAGGGAGTTAAAAGCATAACTACCTATTTTGAAGATGACAATAGAATTGATTCAAAATTTTATAAAGATATTAAAAAGGATTTAAACTTAAAGAGTATTGGTAAAGGAAGTATTAAAACACGATTTGCCATTACTACAAACTATTGCGACCAAAAGATTGTACCTACAGACCTTACACTACTTAAAAAGAAACATCAAATCCATTTTGACAGAAATCAAAACTCAGCTTTAGATATTGGTACGCCTATTGCAATTTTACATAGTACAGAAGATGGACTCTGGTACTACGGAATTGGACCTACAAGTTCTGGTTGGGTGCATAGTAAAGATATTGCTTTTGGAACAAAAGAGGAGATTAGCAACTACCTAAGTTCTAAAAACTTTGTAGTTACTACATCTGCCAAAACAGCTCTAAAAATTGGAGGTAACTACCATGACTATTTTCGTATGGGTGTTAGATTACCAATGATTATGAGTATAGATGATGAAACAATGGTTCTAGTTCCTACTGCTGATGAAGAGGGAAATTTAGTCTTAACTAATGGAACAGTAAAAACAGCCAATATTCATAAAGGGTATCTAAAATATACACCTGAAAACATTCTACTTCAAGCCTTTAAATTTCTACATTTACCTTACGGATGGGGAGGAATGTATGGAGAGCAAGACTGCTCTAAGTTTATTCAAGAGGTCTTTGCCACCGTTGGTCTAAAACTACCAAGAAACTCAACCTCTCAATCAAATGTAGGTGAAGACAAAATAGAGTTAGCAGGACTTTCAAAAAACTCAAAACAAACATTTTTAGAAACATCAGGAATTGTAGGAGGAACAATTTTACACCTAAAAGGTCACATCACCATGTATATAGGAGAGTACAAAGGAGAACCATATATTATTCATACCGTGTGGGGAGAGTCTTCTAAACATTTTGCATTAGGTAGAACAGCAGTAACCTCACTTAACTTTAACAACTACTTAGGTAAAATTGATAGATTGACTAATATCACTCAACAAACCAAATAGAGGCATCTACATTATATGCAGAAATAGTATCACTGTTAATTTCTAACTTTAATTTTCTTCCTCTTATAACACTCTTGTTAAACTCTAAAAGAAAAGGTTCATTGGTTGTGACTATTTTATCTTTAGTTACATAGTTTAAACTTTTACTATAAAAATCAAGCCCATCAGCCCTTGATAATTTTACATTTTGACTCATATATATAGTATTATCTTTATATATTGCTTTTTTAGAAAAAAGAACATGTCCTAACTCATCTGATACATTAACATCATAAAAGTCAATATATTGTTGATATTTCACTGCTTTAGAGGCTCTTATTTCTCTTCCTGAATTATCTTCTTTAATATTATCAGCAGAGAAAAATTCAAACTCAACCTCTTTTTGACCATTAGCTGTAACAGCCTCTTTTGAGATAGGATTAAAACCAAAGATACCTACTAATAAGATAATAAAAACTATTACAAGTAGATATTCTATTCTTACTGCCATAATGCCAAATATTCCTCTTTTAGCTTCTCTTTAACTATTAATTGCTCAATCATCTCTCTAATAGCACCATCTCCACCATTTCGACTCAAGATTATATCGGCTATCTCTTTAACATAAGATGACGCATCAGCAGGAACAAATGCTAATTTTGAAGCTTTTAACATCTTAAAATCATTTAAATCATCACCAGCAGATGCTACATTTTCCATACTTAGGTTAAGACGTTGAAGTAACTCTTCTAAAACTTCCTGTTTATTATGAACTCCTTGAAAAAAATACTCTATTCCAAGCTCTTTAGCTCTTCGTTCTACTATCTTAGAGTTTCGACCTGTAATAATAGCTACTTTTTTACCAAGTTTTATCCATGAAGCAATGGCAAGTCCATCTTTTACACAAAACGATTTAATCTCATCTCCATTTTGAGTGTAAATAATTTTACCATCAGTTAAAGTACCATCAACATCTAAAACAATAAGCTCTATGCCCATTACAGAACTCCTTTTGTACTTGGAATTCCTGCATTTTCATTAATGGTTACTCCACGTCGAAGAGCTACAGCTAAGGCTTTAAAAGAGGCTTCAATTTTATGGTGTTTGTTAGTTCCACGATTACAAATAATATGAACTGTCATAGAGGCATTAAAAGTTAATGCTCTAAAAAACTCCTCTACTAACTCAACATCAAAAGTTCCAACTTTACCATCCATTGGCATCTCAAAAACTAAAAAAGGACGATTAGATATATCTAAGTCACAAGTTACCGAAGCCTCATCCATTACTACTGTAGCATTACCATAACGCTCAATATTTTTAATAGGATAAAGCTCTTTTTTAAGTGCTTGTCCAATAACAATTCCAATATCTTCAACAGAGTGATGGTCATCTATATGAGTATCACCATTACAACTAACTTCAAGATTTATATGAGAGTGTTTAGAAAATGCTTCTAACATGTGGTCAAGAAAGCCAACGCCTGTATCTATGTTTGAGGTACCTTTACCATAAAGTTCAAGTTTTATAGAGATTTGAGTCTCTTTTGTCTCTCGTGAGAGTTGAATCATATTACTATCCTAATATTTATTAGCATATTTTAGCATATTTACTTATTATCTTACAAGAGAAGAGTTATTGATTAAAATATTATATAATTTTTAGATTAAATAAATAAAAATATAAAAAAATAAAAGTATATAAAATATATTTTTTTTTTTTTTTTTTATATATTTTATATTTTTATTTCTTTGTTTAAGCAAAATAGCTTGAATATGCTTTTTTAGTTGCTTAGCAACTATTTATTTTACAATTAACATAAAAAAGGGAAACTATTATGTTTAAGTATAAAAAAGGACTTATTATAAGTCTATTAACAGGTGTAACACTTCTTAGCTCTTTAGCAGAGGCTGTCGTACCAAATGCTCCAGGAAGCTATGTTGGTGCTACTAAATTATCGGATTCATCCGTTCGTACTTCAACCAAAGACAATTCAGACAATGAAGATGGTTTTTATGCTTCTCTATATGACTATGCAACATCAAGTTTAGTTCAAAGAAAACTAATTTCTTCTTCTAATAATAGTCTTGTCTATGCAGATTTTACTAATTTAGTATGTGATAAAGTCTATTCAGTTGACTTTCTTGCCTTTAATTCTGATGGAAATTCGTCAAAAAGTGATAAAAGGTACTTTAATATGAAAAGTACATTTTCAACAACATGTCCTGTTCCAGATACAGAGAAACCAAATGCTCCTGGGTCATATATTGGTGTAACAGGTATTGATAAAAATTCTGTGCAAGTGAACTTCTTGGATAATTCAGATAATGAAGATGGTTTTTTAGTATTTAATGATAATAGAGATATTAATGTAACTATTCCTGAAAACAATGCAACTACTCCTAGTCAAACTTATGTAACGTTAACAGGTCTAACATGTGATAAAGTATACACTATTAAAGCATTAGCATTTAATAGCAATGGAAATTCTACAACAAGTGATACACGTTCTTTTAATATTCATACTACTTTTGGTATTGATTGTGGTGGTGACGACGACAACTCTAATCCTGTTCCACCTGCATTAGACCCAACAACAATACCATCAACAATATTTGATTAAAGGATAAATTATGTTAAAAAAATTATTATTAACAATAGTAGCAGTTATTTCATTAAGTTACAATCTATATGCTAACCAATATCATAAATATGGTGAGTGGAATCCAGGGGGACATGGTGTCTCTGATGTTGGAGGTTTTATAGACAATAATGGTCTTTTAGGTGGTGCAGATGGAGCTCAATATATCTTTTTTAGAGAAAACAATACAGGTTACATCTATGAAGTCAATGTGACTGGTGACCCAAATGCACACCCAGATGTTAATGGACAATCTATAGCTCCAAGAACATTTACATATATAAATCAATTTCCTGTAACTCACGCTTATGCAACAGGTGGTGAATTTTATATAGACAATACAGGTATATACTATGGGTCAGGACGAGGTGTTAAAAAATGGGATTTTAATCTAACCAGTCAACCTGATGCAGCAACTAAGGGTATGGATGATTCTGATACACTTGCTCGAAACACTACTACAGGTGAATGGTGGACAGCAACTTGGAATAGACGTGTCTATAAATATAATAATACAATCAATACTTGGGAGTATCAATTTACCTATCCAAGTTTAGCAGGAAGTCATCATGATGGTATGGAGATAGTAAATAACCAACTATTTATGTCTGATATGACTAGTGATAAAATTATTAGATATGATATAAATGATACAACAGGAGTTGTAGATGACCCTACATCATATCAAGAATACAGCTATACAGCAGCACCAGATGTTGAAGGTATGGGATTTGGACCAAACCAACACTTTTGGATGGCAAGTGGATGGGGTGGAACAGTTTATGAAATAGGTAATGGAAGCTTAAAACCTACCTGTTCTCAAACATTTCACTATGGAACAAATTGGCAAATGTATCGTTCTAACTGTGATAACATAACTGTACCAGGATTTGAAGATGCTGTTATGGTTGCAGAGTCGAATGGTCAACTTAAATTTGCAACAGCTGATGCAGGTGCTACAAATTGGCTTCAGACTCATGGTTATACAGTTGTACCTCAACTTACACTTAGTTCAGGGGATGCATTCTTTACTCTTGGAAAATATAATACTATAAACAAAACGGTTGGCAATGGTGAACTTACAAATACTTTTGCAAATCTACATAATAATGTTTATAGCTTAATAGGATTTAGTTTAGCTGTTGACCTTAATTCTAAATTTGGAACATATCCAGTTGAATCAATATCTTATTATATTAATGGTGTATGGAAAACATGGACACCAAATAACCCTAATGTAAATAATAATATTCCAGCAGGGCAAGGTATATATGTTCTTCCAAATGGAGATTTTGGAATTTTAGTAAATTAGACTATGTATTACTAACATGTATCTGAAACAATAGAAAATTATTAAAAATTGTAGTCAAAAGTTCAGTTATAAAAGCAAAATAAATGTTGACTTATATTTTTTATTGTGATACAATCACAGTCCACCTTATATAAGACGATAATAAGTCGGTGGTCATTGAAAAGTTTTCAATGAAAAATAAAAAAAGAGTATCAAAAATCCTTGATATAGTTGGTAAAAAGATATATTGAGCGATAATGCAGTAATTGTTAGTTTTACTTATGTTCTTTTATAAATTTAACAATAATAATTTATAAAAGTAACTAAAATGGTAGAATTCATGTATTAAATAGCAATTACCTTAAGCCGCAATAGTTAGGCTACGACATCTTAACTACCGATTCCTGCAAAGGAAAGTTATAATAATAGTTTATTATAGCTAGTGAGATGAAATTGAAGTAGGTAGATTATTATTGTATAATAGATTGATAATCATTTTCGATACTTTTATGATTTCTATTATTTTCTATTGAAAAGGATACTATAACGATGAGATAGCCATCTCAAAAGAGCATAATATTACGCACTACGATTTTGGGTTTGGAGATAGAGAAAAACAATCAATTCAGACAATGAACAAGCTTGTAAAATTGATGAAAGAGGCAAAAAAGCCTCTACTCATACACTGTAAAGCAGGAGCAGACAGAACTTCTCTTGCTTCGGCACTCTATCTCTATGGTACACACGACAAACAGAACCCACAAGAGGCTATCTCTATTGTTTATGGTCATTTTCCTTGGTTAGGTTCAAAAACAAAAGCGATGGATGAGAGCTTTCTACTATATCAACAACAGAGGAGAGATTAATGTTTAAAAAAGAGTATACACTTCTTCAAGTGACTATTTTTGCTGTTTTTATCAACCTTATCTTATACCATTACCCCTTTATATCCTATGTGACCGAACACCTTGAACTCTCTAAAAGCAGTGCCTACATTACTTTTGCTTGTGCTGTTATTGCTCTTTTTGGTGTTCAGATGCTTCTTTTTCATCTTATGGCACTACTTGGCGTTCGATTTTTTAAACTTTTTTTAATGATTACCTTTGTTGCTAACTCCATTGCTTTCTATTTTGTGCAAACATACAATGTCATTCTTGACCGTGCAATGATGGATAATACGTTCAATACTCGTTACTCGGAAGCCTCTGCCTATTTTGACCCTAAGATACTGCTATATGTTCTGCTTTTGGGTATTTTACCAAGTTTCATTATCTATAAACTTCGGATTAAACCCTCTAAGAGAAAACATTTACTTCTATCGGGATTTGGTACGTTTATCTTAAGTGCATTAATCCTCTATCTTAACTCTTTTACATGGCTATGGCTCGATAAAAATGCAAAATATTTAGGGGGTCTTGCCATGCCTTGGTCGTACTCCATTAACGCTGTTCGTGTTGAACTTAAAAAGCGTAGAACCAATCAAAAACAACTCCTCTTACCTGATGGTAAATTCAGAGACAACAATAAAACAGTAGTGGTATTGGTCATCGGAGAATCGGCACGAGCAAGTCAATTCTCTCTTTATGGCTACAACAAAGAGACCAATCCTCAACTAAAAAAAGAGAATATTCTTGTCCTTAAAAATACCTACTCTACAGCAACATATACCACCAAATCAGTAGCAAGTATTCTCTCTTATGATGGTTCTACCTCTAACAGTTACGAACCTCTAACTAATTACCTACACCGTATGGGGGCGTATGTAGAGTGGCGAACAAAAAATTGGGGAGCACCTAAAGAGAAAGTTAACCATTTTTATGAAGCTGGTGAACTAAAAAAAATGTGTCAAGGTGAGGGGTGTGACTATGATGAAGTACTTATCTCCAATCTAAACAAAAGTATACTTTCAGCCAAAGAGTCTAAAATTCTTATGGTTCTTCATACAGCAGGTAGCCATGGACCAACCTATTTTAAAAAATACCCACCTAGTTTTGAACACTTCACCCCTGTGTGTAAAACGGTTGACCTCAAAGAGTGTTCTAAAGAGTCGCTCTTTAATGCCTATGACAATACCATTCTCTATACCGATTATTTTTTAGCTAAAACTATTAATAAACTTAAAAAGCTTCACCTACCTGTTCTTTTTTTATATCTATCTGACCACGGAGAGAGCTTAGGTGAATATAACCTCTATCTTCATGGAACACCCTATGCCATAGCACCTGATGTTCAGAAAAAAATTCCTTTTATTGTTTGGGAATCAAAAGAGTTTCTTAAGCTTAAAGGGTTTACTAAACCTTATATTCGACCTAAAGAACGCTATGGACAAAATAATATTTTTCATACAGTTTTAGATGCGTTCGGGGTTGAGTCTCCTGTATATAAGAGAGTGGATGATTTGCTTAGATGAAAAATTTAATCATAGAATATGACAAAGAGATTCTATCTTTTAACAATCCTCTATGGTTGCTCAAAAATCTAAACCCTCAGAGAGTACTTGCCCTACAAACTTGTCACCCTTTTCATAGGTACTCACCCTTTAGGGGTTCCTGTCATAACAATATCACCATCTTCAAAACTCATAAATGAGCTTACTTCTTTTACTACCGTTAAAGGTTTATACATCATCAACTCATAGTTTGCAAACTGTACCAACTTGTCGTTTCTATAAAGTTTCATCTCTAAAGAGTCTAATGGTACATCTAATGAGATAAACTTACTAAAAACAGATGAGCCATTAAAGGCTTTTGCCCTTT
>JALUKJ010000151.1 GCA_027056615.1 Campylobacteraceae bacterium
TTATATTTACTTCAACGGCAGTTGCAGATGAAGCGAATAATGAAAGAATTAAAAAACCTTTAAGAAGAGTTTTTTTTCGAATCATTGTATCAGCTCCTTGATATTTTTTGTTGGTATGTTTTTTTTGTTAAAAAACTGTTAAGATTTATTCTAGCTTAACTTTTCTTAGTTAGTTATGAAGTTTTTGTAATTTTTAAATTATCTATGATATTATTATATAAGCAAATAAAATATATAAGAAAAGAGAGTAGTAGGTGAAAAGTATAATTGGATTAGGTGTAGCAGGTAATTTTGCACATCATTTAGAACAAGCTGGAGAGTTAAAAGATTTTGAAAATGTGGTTACAAAAGAGGAGAATGCTCCTAAAGGCATTTTCCCTTTTTATCTACCTAACTCCAAGAGTTTTTTAGGTCTTTATCCTGTTTGTGATGAGATATTAACATTACCAAATTATGAGGCTAATGCACAAGTTGAACCTGAAGTTGCAATAATCTTTGATATTATCTATAATGAAGAAAAAGAGGTTATTGGATTAGAAGCTAAAAAGTTTACAAGTTTTAATGACTGTACTATTCGTAAAGATGGTGCAAAAAAGATTTCAGAAAAAAAATCTTGGTCTGCAAATTCAAAAGGTATTGCAAAAGAGTGGATTGATATAGATAAGTTTGAAGAGGGTGGGGTGATGGATAATTTTCATATCTGCTCTTTTGTAAAACGAAATAATATACTCCATAAATATGGTGTTGATGCTCCTCTACTTGGATATAGTTATTTTTATGGAAAGTTACGAAATTGGTTAATAGAGAAGATGAATGAGCAAAGAGACTTTGGACCCTTAGAAGATATTGCTGAACATCTAAAAGCTTCTTCTTACCCTGAACAAGCACTCATCTCCATAGGGGCAACTGCTTATGCAGAGTTTGGAGAGAAGAACTATATTCAATCTGGTGATGAAATTTTTGTAATTGTTTACGATAAGCGAAAAGGTTCTGCCAATCTTGAAGAGGCAGAAGATAAGATTATATTGCATCAAAGAGTAATTTAACTGACTCTACATCCCCACTTAAAGTAACGACGATACTCTCTAAGTGGAGAGATAACAATACGTTTATGAAATCTACTTGCATGAATAAACTTACCATGACCAATATAAATACCTACATGGTTGACACCTTTGTGGTGTTTAGAGTTAAAGAAGATTAAATCACCTCTTCTTAAGTGCTTTCGACTAACTTTCATACCTATTTGAGCCTGTCTCCATGAGTTTCTTGGAATTTTTATGCCATTGAGAGCAAAAACAGCTTTAGTAAAACCAGAACAGTCATAGGCGTAGGGACCATCTCCACCCCATTTATATTTTTTTCCTAATTTTGATTTTGCTGTGGCTTCTATATAGTAGCCTCTATAACCTTTTTTTCTTTTTATATCTTTTGCTTGTAATGATTCTGTTAGGAGAAGAAAAGATACAAAAAATAAGATTATTTTTTTAAATTTCATTTAAGAATCCTTTTAGTAAAAAAATTCAAGAATTATATAATTAAAAACTTTATTTAAGTTTAATTTTAATAAATATGAGAAAAATTTAAATGTAATGGGAACTTTTAATTTAATTTGATATTAATATAGAAGTAGGAGAGTTTCTATTAACGCTATTTGAGTATAATGCCAAAAAAGTATAAAGTGAAAAAAATGGATTTAACAGAAAAAATAAAAAAAGCAGAACGTTTAACTCAAGAAGAGGGTGAAGCACTTTATGAGTTAGACTTGTTTACTTTGGGTGAGTTAGCTGATGATATTCGTCAAGAGAGGTTTGGAAAGAAAACCTATTTCAATATAAACCGTCATATTAACCCTACTAATGTTTGTGCAGATATCTGTAAGTTCTGTGCCTACAGTGCAAGTCGTAAAAATCCTAACCAATATACTATGAGTCATGAAGAGATTTTACAGATTGCTCAAAACTCTATTGAAAAAGGTGCAAAAGAGTTACATATTGTCTCTGCTCATAATCCTTATGATGGGGTAGAGTGGTATATGGGTGCTTTTAGAAAGATACGAGAGAAGTTTCCTGATGTACATATTAAATCTATGACTGCTGCAGAGGTTGATTTTCTTCATCGTCAATATGGATTAAGTTATGATGAGGTTCTTGACCTTATGATAGAGAGTGGAGTAGACTCCATGCCAGGTGGAGGTGCAGAGATATTTGATGAAGAGGTTAGAGCATACCTATGTAAAGGTAAAGTAAGCTCTAAGCAGTGGTTAGAGATTCATGAAAAGTGGCACAATAGAGGAAAAGAGTCTAATGCTACAATGCTTTTTGGTCATATAGAGAGTAGGGCTAATCGAATTGACCATATGATTAGGCTTCGAGATTTACAAGACAAAACAGGAGGATTTAATGCATTTATCCCTTTGGTATATCAACGAGACAATAACTTTTTAAATGTTAAAGAGTATCCAACAGGTCAAGAGATTTTAAAAACCTATGCTATTGCACGTATTTTGCTAGACAATATTCCAAATATAAAAGCCTATTGGGCAACTTCGACTATTAATTTAGCTCTTATTGCTCAAGAGTTTGGAGCTAATGATTTAGATGGAACTATAGAGAAAGAGGCAATTCAGTCAGCAGCAGGTGCAAAGAGTAGTAATGGTATGGAGTTGGAGGATTTTGTAGCTCTTATTAAAAATTCAGGTTTTATACCTGTTGAGAGAGATAGTTTGTATAATGAATTAAAAGTCTATGATTAATTTTGTTATAATTGGCAATGATAAAAAAAATATACTACTCTTATAATGAATTTAGAGAGGACTTAAAAATATTGATAAATAAGATAGACCAAGAGTTTGATACCATAGTTCCTATATCGCGTGGAGGGCTTAGTATGGGGCAGATGTTAGGAGAGTTTTATAATATTCGTAAAGTCTATGCCATAAATACTATTGGTTATGAAGATACAAAAAAGTTAGATGAGGTTAAGGTTTTTCACCTTCCAAATCTTGAAAAGACAAATAGAGTTTTAATTGTTGATGATATTGTTGATAGTGGTGATACTTTAGTATCAGTATTAAAGATTTTAAAAAGAGAGTATCCCAAGGTAAAATTTTTTATAGCCTCTCTCTTTTATAAAACAACAGCTAAGATTGAACCTACATGGTGGGTAAAACAACCACAAGGTTGGATAGAGTTTTTTTGGTCGGAGGATTTAAAACAGTGAAGATATTTAAATTTTTTATAGGTATTGTTTTAGTGGAGATAATAAGTATTGTACTATTTGCTATATCTCCTCAGACATTTGATGAGATGGGGGCTTTACGTTTAGTAATTCCTCTTTTTTTTGTTGCAATTATGGTTGCCTTTTGGTTCTCTTCACTTAGTGAACATTTTCATAAAGAGAGAGAACATGAGATAAAAGAGAGCTTTGCCAAAGAGAGAGAGAAGTTACGTGTAAAAGCTGAAAGAGATAAGATAAAAGTAGTAAAAGAGGCACAAAAAGAGATTGCTAAAGAGGCTAAGATTACCCATGCTAAAGCCAATTTTAAAGTTGGAGCAGCCTTTGCAGGTGTATTAGGGGTTGGTGTTCTCTTTATGTTGGCTCAATTTGTTACAGCAGGGCTTTTGACCATGACAGCAGCAGGTGGTGCTATTGGTGGTTACTATTGGCGTGGTAAGCGACTTGAAGATAAAAAAAATATGAAAGAGTTAGAGATTATTGATACTAAGATACTACCAAAAAAATAACTCTTTACTCATTTTCAAACTCATTGAGATAGTATAAAAAGTCCTCTTTATTAAAATATCCACGTAGAGAGTCAAGCTCCTCTTTTTCATGAGTCATAAAGAAGATAACAGGTACATGTTTAAAGGGTGGTAGTTGTTCTCTCTCTTTAGGAGTCTCTCTATCTGCTAGAAC
>JALUKJ010000152.1 GCA_027056615.1 Campylobacteraceae bacterium
ACTCTATGGTGGTTCAGTCAAAGGTGCAAATATTAAAGAGATAGCCGAAATTGAAAATGTAGATGGTGTTTTGGTGGGTGGTGCTTCACTTAAAACTGAGACTTTTTTAGAGTTGGTTTTACATTAATAATCCGTAGGGTGCGATTGCTATCGCACCGTCAAAATAAAATCCAAAATGATAAAATATTTAAAATGTCATCAAATGGTACGATAGTAATCGTACCCTACAATAAAGACGGCAAATGTTCATTTCCTATCCAAACTAAAAAGAGATAAACCAACATCGTTGCCAAAGGTGCAATCAATGCTAACCAAACAAACTTCTCTCTAAAAATATAATAAATTGTCGCCCCATAAGCAGATACAATCGCTACAATATGAGTTAAGAAAAGAGGAATAATAGAACGCATAATATTCCCCATAATAGATAAAGTAATTACTCCTACAAGCAATAGAGAAGAGATAACTGCTTTTTTAATATCTCCATCTCTTTTAAACACAATATAGATAAATACTATAGTAAATAATGGTAATAGAATTATTACAAACTTCATAAAAAGCTCCTTTTAAATTTTATCAACAACCTCAATACCTAAAATCTCTAACCCTTTTTTAATGACAGCCCCTGTTAAAGTAGCAAGTTGAAGACGGCTTATTTTTATCTCCTCTTCAATGTCATCTCTTAAAATAGGATTTAACTCATAGAATTTCATAAACACCGTTACTAGGTCGTAAAGATAAGAAGTAATGGTATGAGGTGTAGCTTCAATAGCAGATTTAACTAAAGTATCTTCAAATTTTAAAATCATTACAGCTAAACGGTGTTCTATCTCATCACCAATAATAATTTTTCCATTTACTTCTGCATTGTATTTACGTAAAATTGACTGAATACGAGCATAAGCATACTGCATATAGAGTGAAGTATTACCCTCAAAAGAGAGCATTTTGTCCCAGTTAAAGATGTAGTTTGACTCACGACTAATACTTAAGTCTGCATACTT
The DNA here is from genome assembly GCA_027056615.1 of Campylobacteraceae bacterium. Lineage (GTDB taxonomy): Bacteria > Campylobacterota > Campylobacteria > Campylobacterales > Sulfurovaceae > UBA1140. The sequence goes on from JALUKJ010000152.1 coordinate 1,005, forward strand.
TACTGCTCCAATACCTATTGCTTTTGCAACTGCATCTAGCTCCTCTTTGGAGTGAACATCTCGGTCTTTAATAGCATCTTTAGCACGAACTACTGCTTCATCTAACAAATCAACCAGTTTAATCACCCCACCATCTCTAGTCTTAAATGGTTTTCCACCCTTGTCCATCATAGTTCCAAAACCAATATGTTCTAAAGATACATCTTCTCCTACTAAACCTGCTATCTTAGCAATGGTAAAGACCTGTTTAAAGTGTTGAGCTTGTCTTGCATCTACTACATAACAAATACGTTTAGCTTTAAGAATATTTGCTCTAAAGTATAAAGCAGCTAAATCAGTTGTAGCATACAAGAATCCACCATCACTTTTTTGAACAATAATTGGGTTCTCATCTCCCTCTAAAAATACACACTCTGCACCATTAGATGTAGTTGAAATATTTTTCTCTTTAAGACTTTCTAGAATTTTAGAAAGCTGTTCATTATAGAAACTCTCAGCACGAACATCATCACGAGTAAGATTAACATTAAGCTTTTCATAAACCTCTTCACAATGTCCTAAAGAAGCGTCAATAAAGCTCTGCCAAAGCTCTAAACAGTGTTTATGTCCACTTTGAATCTTAACAACATACTCACGAGCCTTATTTGCAAACTCTTCACTCTGGTCAAATCTAACTTTTGCATCTTTGTAGAACTGCTCTAAATCTTTTAGCTCTTGGGTGTTTCCATCGGTATTTTGCTCTTCAAGATAGGCAATAAGCATTCCAAACTGTGTTCCCCAATCTCCAATGTGATTTTGACGAATAACCTCATCACCCAAGAACTCTAAAAGTGTTGCTAAAGTATCACCAATAATGGTAGAACGCAAATGTCCTACATGCATCTGTTTTGCCATATTAGGTCCAGAGTAGTCAACCACTACTCTTTTGGGCTTCTCTACAAAACCTACCCCTACTCTTTTGTCATCTAAAATATCTGTTGTAACTTCAGCTAACCACTCGTTGTTCAACCAGATATTAATAAACCCAGGCCCTGCCACTTCTACTTTAGATACCATACCTGTTGTGTCAATATGCTCAACAACTTCCAATGCAATCTCTCTAGGATTACGCTTTAACTCTTTTGCAAGTCTCATAACACCATTAAATTGATAATCACCAAACTCTGATTTGGTCGCATCTGAGATAACAATCTCTTTGGCTTTAATATTGGCACTGTTTAAGGCTTTTTCTATAATTTTACTAAGTTCTGATTTGATTTTCATAAATATTCCGTAGATAAGTAGTGTGTATTAGATAACTAATACTTTAAAAAGAGTGTTTAAAACAGAGAAAAACACTCTTTTTAAAATATCATATTTTAGCTCGTTCCTACCGTCTCGGTCAATGCCATTGAATTAAGCCCAAATCCTGTAGGTTCGATTTCATCGAACAAAAAATTGAAGCTCATAAAACAATCCGTTCGATGAAATCGAACCTACAGTTTTTGAATATTTATTCCTTAATTCATTGGCATTGACGAGGACGTTGGGAACGAGGGAAAAATGCATTAAGCTTGTTTATTAGTAGAAGCTTTAACATCTGTAGTAGCCTCTTTTACCTCTTCTTTAATCTCTTTTACAGAATCTTTAGCATCAGCTACTGTTGTTTCGTCATCTTTTACTGCATTTTTGAAATCTTTAATACCTTTACCAAGACCCTTTGCTAACTCTGGTATCTTTTTACCTCCAAAAAGTAAGATAACTACTCCGACGATAACGGCTAATTCTATTCCACCTGGCATATTGTAAATCCTTTAATGTATGTTTCTCCATCTAAATATGAAGATTAGTTTCAAGATTATACTCTATTTTGGTTAATTATCCCAAATTTTAACGAAATTTTCCAACTCTTCACTGCTTTGTTTCAATCTTGCTGCGTTAGCAATGGTAGCAAACTCTTTAGAAGCTTTTGGAATCTCATCGTTAATAATAACAAAATCAAACTCTTTAACAGCCTTAATCTCCTCTTTAGCATTCTCTACACGACGCTCAATAATCGAAATATCATCAGTGGCACGAGCATAGAGTCGTTTTTCAAGTTCAGCTAAAGTAGGAGGGGTAATAAATGCAGAAGTAACATAGTCACCCATCTTGGCTTGAACTAAACGATGACCTTGAACATCAATGTCAAAAATAACCAATTTCCCATCCTCTAATGCCTCCTTAACAGGTTTTAAAGAGGTTCCATAGTAATTACCATGAACTGTAGCATACTCTAAGAAATCACCTGCTTTAATACCCTCTTCAAATACTTCATGAGTTACAAAATAGTAGTCAACACCATCTTTTTCACCCTCTCTAGGTTGTCTAGTTGTAGTTGAAATAGAAAAGTAATACTCTCCAATTTCATCACTTGCATGGTTAATAATGGTACTTTTACCTGCCCCCGAAGGGCCAGAGAGAACAAGAATAGCTCCTTGCATTATTTTGCTTTTGGGAACTTAATATTAATATTTACTCTAGCACCTGCAAGAAGTTCACGTAAACCCTCTATAGAAAGAGCTGAAAGTGATTGTACAATAACATCTGAATCTACAGATATATTCTCTTTCTCTTTTTTTACTTTTTTCTTTTTATATTTTTTATCTTCATCTTCAACTTTTTCAACCATCACAGGAGGAGGTGTCATTAAATCTTCTAAAGTCATATCATTACTATTTGTATCTTCACTTAGAAGACCTTTTATATTATCTATCTCATTTTTATCAAGTATTTTTGTCTCTACCACATTCTCTTCTACTTTCTCTTCTGACTTATCTTCTTTTGTTACATCTTCAGTTAATAGTTCTATTTTCTCTTTATCATCTTCTAGAACTACAAGTGGCTCATCTTCTATATTTAAAAG
>JALUKJ010000153.1 GCA_027056615.1 Campylobacteraceae bacterium
ATCTCTACTTGAAGTGGAATAGTGATGCAGGTAAAGAGTGGCTATCAAGTGCCACTCAAACGATGAAGTTTAGGTTTACAGATTTTTTTATACTATTTTATAGATATTTGTAGGTTTTTCTTGTCGGATAAACGTTGAATATCCACCTTTTGACCCATTTTATTGAGATTTTTAAGCTCTAGGAGACTAGTCAACCACAACTCTATGACCAACAAACTTAGAGTAGTTATCTAAAATAAGACCACCTTTTCTAAAGCCAAGTCCACACGCTTCATAAGCATAGAAGACACCTGCTTGATAGTATTCACCTTTAGCATTTTTTGGAAACTCTGCATACTCTTGATAAATAACACCAAACTCACCATACTCTCCGTCAGTTTCAGCTAAGATATTCTCATCTTTATCTACAATGACTGTATTTGCACCTTCACGTCCAAAGATTCTTTTCTCTACTTGTGCTTTTCCCTCTAATGGGTCAAAACTTGTTTCTAAAAGTAGAGGATGATTTGGATATAAATCCCATAAAATCTTCATCATTGCTTTTGATTGAAACATCAGAGTGTAAGCAGGGTTCAAAATAATTGCTTTTTGATTTTCGATAATATGTGTAAGAAGCATTGCTAAGTCACTCTCTTCTATGGCAATATCTTCCCAAGGAAGTAACTTAAAGAAATACTCATAGTTCTCATCTTTATAAAATACACCCTCTTCAGCAGAGAACTCAACCTCATCAATATAGGCAAACTCAGTTATAAACCCAGCTTCATTCGCAATACTTTGAAGAAGTCTTACTGTATTTTCTTCTTCAATATTTCCTTTTACAGAAGAGAATAAAATCTTCCATCCATCATAGTTCTCTTCAAAAGAGGAGACATCCTCTTCTAAAGTAATTAGACGTTTAAAGTTATCTACTAAAGCTTCATGTAGATTGTTAAACTGATGTGACTCCTCCATACCATTTTTTTTAAGCATTGCCCATTGTAAAATGCTTGTCTCAAAAAGAGCCGTTGGTGTGTCTGCATTAAACTCAATAAGCTTAATAGGTTTACCATCTAACCCACCTGCAAGGTCAAAACGACCATATAAATGCCAATGAACATCATTTTCCCATGATAGTTTAATAGCATCTACTAAATTAAATGGAATACCAAGTTCATGAAAAAGCTCATTTTCAATAACATACTCACCTGCTTCTACAAACATATCATAAAGCTCATTTGTCGCTTCATAATAAGCATCTGCTTCATCTGATGTTAAAACAACTAACTCATCAGCAATATAAGGTGTTTGGTCTTCATCCGTATGCCAATAGAATCCAATGCTCTCTAAATATTTATTGTCTGGAACTTTAATTGGTTCTAGTTTCATTCTTAACCACCAAAACTTGAACGTGAAGAAGAGGCTTTTTTCTTACTAGAGAAGAATCCAGATTTTCTTGGAGCAGAACTTTTTTTAGTTGAGCTAAAACCACCTCCTGCTCTTGCTTTTTTAAATGAACTTTGAGAACGTGAATAGACCTGAGGTGACTTATATGAGGTTCTTCTATTTTGTTGATAATTTTGGTTATTCATCAACTTGTTCATTAAGAAAGAACCTACCATACCAGCTGCCATAGAAGCCATAATAGTTCCTGCTAATCCCATGCCTCCTGACTCTTTAACCTCTTCTGGATTTTTTGTTAAATTTGAAGTTCCAGCATCTACTTTTGCCTCTTCTTCTTTAACTAATTTATCTATTTCGGCTTGAGAAAGAATTCGTTCTGTTCCATTTTCATCTCTAAGAATTACTCTTGCTGTTGTACTTGGTACTTCATCTATAATCTTATATGTTCCAAGAGGCTTCTCTTCAATGGTAACAGTTGCACCCTCTTTTTTAATAGCTGGTTTCTCTGCTGGTTGAGTAGAGGCTTGTTCATCTGAACCTCCACACCCTGTTAGAGAGGTAATGAGCAAAGCACTCATTCCCCCTATCATTGCATAACTTGAGATTTTTTTTATGTGTCTATTCATTCATGTTCCTTTTGGATTGTTTACAATGCTTCTGTTGCAACTTTGGCTACACGAGAAGCAAATGCTGACTTATCTTTAGGTTCTAAACCTTCTGAAAGTTTAGCAGAATCAAGTAAAATCCACGACAAATCATTGAACATATTATCATTCTCTAGCTTATCCATCTTTTTAATCATCTCATGTTCAGGGTTAATTTCTAAAATAAGTGGAGTCTCTGGAACTTCTTGTCCCATCTGTGCAAACATAGCTGCCATTCCTGCCATTGGGTCGCTTGCATCTTTTACTACACATGATGGACTAGAGGTTAGTCTAGTAGTAGTTTTTACATCTTTTACATCTTCCCCAAGTACCTCTTTGATTTTATCTGTTAAGCTCTTAAACTCTTTAGAAATTTCCTCTTTCTCTTCATCTGTTTTAGAGTCAGGAGCATCAATAGTAGTAATATCTTTAAGAGTCCACTCTTTATATTGGTTAATAGATGGAGTTACAATTGTATCTATCTCTTTATCATCCATAATAAGGACTTCAATATTAGCTTTTTTGTAAGCTTCTAGTAGTGGAGAGTTTCTAAGTACCTTTTCTTCATCACCAATAATGTAGTAAATCTCTTTCTTCTCTGAATCACCACGACTTATATAGTCTTCAAAACTTACCATACCCTCTTGACTAGATGATTTATAACGTACAATATCTAAAAGCAACTCTTTGTTGGTGTAGTCTTGGAAGATTCCCTCTTTAATAACCTTATTGTACTCTTGTGTAAATGTTTCAGCATCTTCACCTTTTAACTTCTTGATTGATTGAAGTATCTTCTTAGTTGCTGTCTGTTTGATATTTGCCAAGATTCGGTTCTCTTGAAGAATTTCACGACTAATATTAAGTGGTAAATCTTCTGAATCAATAACTCCATGAACAAAACGTAAATAGGTAGGAAGTAACTCTTTATCATCATCGGTAATAAATACTCTTTTAACATAGAGTTTTATATGAGATTGGTAATCAGCTCTATATAAATCCATTGGTGCTTTTTTAGGAATATAGAAGAGTGTTGTATACTCTGTTGCACCCTCTACTTTGTTGTGTAAGTAGGTTAAAGGCTCATCATCACCATGTGCTAATGTTTTATAGAACTCTATATAGTCCTCTTTTTTTAACTGTGCTTTTGGAAGTGTCCAAAGTGCAGTTGCTGCATTAATCTGCTCAGATTTTTTTACTTTTTTTGTCTCTTTGTCATCTCCCTCACCTGTTGTCTCTTCCTCAGAGTAGTTTAAAACAATAGGGTAAGCAATATGGTTAGAGTATTTTTTAACAACTTCTTCTACTCTCCACTTAGACAAAAACTCTTTTTCATCCTCTTTGAGTTTAATATAAATAACAGTTCCATGTGATTCTTTTGTTACAGGTTTAATTTCAAACTCACCAGTACCATCAGTTGAGAACATATATGCTTGTTCTTCACCTGCTTTTTTAGTAATAACATCTACCTGATTTGAGACCATAAAAACAGAGTAAAAACCAACACCAAATTGTCCAATAAGGTTTGAATCTTTCTTGGCATCACCTGTTAGTGACTCAACAAATGATTTAGTTCCTGACTTAGCAATAGTACCAAGGTTGTTCATTAAATCATCTTCATTCATACCAATACCATTATCCATAATACTCAAAGAGTTATCTTCGTCATCTAGGCTAATAGTAATCTTACCAGACCAATTCTCCTCTTTAAACTTCTCATCTGTTAGTTGCATATAGTTAAATTTATCAAGAGCATCTGAAGAGTTTGAAATTAACTCTCTTATAAAAATCTCTTTATTTGAGTAGAGTGAGTGAGTCATTAATTTTAAGAGTTGACCTATCTCTGTTTGAAAC
>JALUKJ010000154.1 GCA_027056615.1 Campylobacteraceae bacterium
GAGTGTAACTCCTAAAACATAATAAAAAGTAGGATGTACTAAAAAAAAGAGAAAAACATTTCTATTATAATAGAAATAAAGATTGTCAATCATCTCTTTTAATGTATCTGCTTTTTGAATATAAAGCTCAAAAAGTTCTAGAAGTATCATCATTGTGATTATTTGCATTACTATTTCCATGGTGAAAGTTTAGCCAACTATTGGCTATAATACTCTAAAAAAGAGAGTCTTCTTGAAAAAACTTTTTATTACCGATTTAGACCATACATTTTTACACAGTAGCCAACAGGTAAGCCACTTCTCTGAACAAATTTGGAATGAGAAGAGTAAACATGCCCTACTTAGCGTAGCAACAGCTAGAAGTTTTTCTAAAACAGAAGAGTTTTTAAAAGATTTAAAACTAAATCTTCCTCTTATCTTACTAGATGGGGCGATGGTTTCTACGCCTGAAAAAAAACTTATTTCACTAAATACGCTATCTAAAGAGCTTAGTGATGCTATTATAGAAGAGAGTAGTAAATTTGGTATCTACCCCTATGTTATTGCCCTTAAAGATAAAAAAACTTTAGATGAGAGTTTTGATATTCCTCCTATTTTAAACCATTATCAAAAATTTCTTATAGACAAACACTATACAAGTGACAAACGAATTGTACATAAAACAAAAATAGAGGGCGATGACGATACCTTAAAGCTTGTCTATATGGGAGAGGAGTCTCTACTTCGTCCACTCTCTGTTCATCTTAAAAAAGTTTTTGGCTCTCAAATAGAGGTTAAACTCTCACCTGAAAACTATATGAAATGCTATTTTTTAACCATACTGCACCCTCTTTCAGACAAAGCCCATGCCCTAATAAAAGTTCATGAGTATCTCAATCGTGATATTAAAGAGACAACTGTTTTTGGAGATAGCATTAATGATATTGGTATGTTCAAACTAGCAGGTAATGCTGTTGCCGTTGCTAATGCCTTAGAAGAGGTGAAACAAGAGGCAGATATTGTTTTAAATGAGAGTAACGATGAAGATGCTGTTGCTAAATACTTGCAACAGATGATTAAAAGTTAATCTTATACCCTACACCATACTGATTTTTAATTAAATTTTGAGGAATCTTTTTACGTAAATTTTTTACCAATGTACGAATAGATGAGTTGGTAATAACCTTATTAAACTCATCTCCCCAAACATAAAAAAAGATTTCATCATCTGAACATGGAGCACCAGCTTTATCAACTAAAAGTTCAAAAAGTTTTGATTCTCTTCTAGTTAAAGTTACTGCTTTCTCTTCACAAAATAGTGTTTTACTTTTACTATCCCAATAACAATTACAAGGTAGAGGAACACTCCGTCCACCATCAACTTTTTTAGAAACTTTAAGCAGTGCATTCATCAAATCAGTTCGTCCCACAGGCTTAATAAGATAAGATGAGAAGTTCAACTCAACAATATCAAGAAGTATCTCTCTATCTGAATGAGCAGTTAGTGCAATTAAAGCCACCGTATCATCTACTTGGCGTATCTTTTTAGCTAAATTAATACCATTTAATTTTGGAATAAGTAAGTCAAGTATAATAAGATGTATGTTGTTCTCTTCATAAATACGAAATGCCTCTTCACCATCTCGTGCAATATGTACCTCACGACAAAGCTCTTCTAAAAAGTAGGCATATTTATCAATAATAGTATCTTCATCTTCAACATATAATATGTTTAAATTTTTTAAAATTTTCATTGTTCCCTTTTTTAATCCAATTCAAATAATTTAAAATATCATTACATAATATTGTGAATTAACTGTGTTTTTTTAATATATTTAAATAGTCTAAACGTTGAGGTGTTCCAATATCATACCATTCACCTTGATACAACTCTGTTGTTAACTGATTTTTTTCAATAGCATCAAATAGAAGAGGAGCCAAAGGCTGTCTACCATACTCTAACCCTTTAAACATCTCTTTAGAGTAGTAACCAATACCAGAAAAAGTATACTTCTGTTGTGTACCTGTCAAATAGAAGTCTCCATCTAAGTTGTGTTCAGGGTTCTTTACCAAAATAAGTTTAGCTAAGAGTCCATCTTCTAACTTATAACTACTATCAAATGGATAATCTGTCCAAACATCTCCATTGACTACTAAAAATGTATCTGAAAGTAGAGGAAGTGCCTTTACAATCCCCCCTGCTGTCTCTAATGCTCCCTCATTTTGCTCATCAGAAAACTCAATCTGCACACCAAAGGCTGAACCATCACCCAAGTAGTCTATTATCTGTTGACCTAAGTAAGCAACATTTATAACTATTTGAGTAAAACCAGCATCACGTAGTCGTTCAATATGCCAAACAATAAGGGGTTTTCCTCCTATCTCTAAAAGTGGTTTTGGTGTGTGGTTAGTAAGTGGTCGCATTCTAGTACCTAACCCTGCTGCAAGTATCATTGCTTTCATAATAAATAGCTCCCTTTTTTTAATATTAACCTGTAGGTTGACTCGTTTCCACCGTCTCGGTGGTAATGCATACGTTTTGTTATTATTACTGTTGTATGCATTCCCACGCAGGAGCGATGGGAACGAGTCAAATGTCTATTTTTAAAAATTCCCCTAATGGCTTCAACTCAATATAATTTTGACACACCTCATCTATATATCGTAAAGTTAAAGGAATATTGTCTATATAATCACTCTTCTTATCACGAATATCAAGTCTAGCAAAAATTCCTAAAATCTTGATATGTCTCTGAAGCCCTGTAAAGTCAAACCATCGAATAAACTGCTCGTCTGAAACATTAACACCCTTTAATCTTTTGAACTCTAGTGATAAATTTTCCATCTGCTTAGGGTCAAAATAGACATATACATCTTTTAAAAGAGAGACTAAGTCATAAGTCAAAGCACCCTTTTTAGCATCTTGATAATCAATAACTACTAATTTACGCCCTGTCTCCATCATAATATTTCGTGAGTGAAAATCTCTATGAACAAAAATATCTTGTGGCTGAGAGAGAACTTCATCACAAATTAAAGCTAATGTACCATCTAACATATTCTGCTCATTTTTACTCAACTCTACCTTAAGATGTTGCTCTAAGTACCACTCTTGCATTAGATTCATCTCAAACATTAAAAACTCTCTATCGTAAGGTTCTAAGTTTGTAGTATCTGCCTTTTGAATCTTTAGAATCTCTTCAATCGCTTTCATATAGAGTAACTCAACACTCATATCATTCAAGACATCTGCTAAATGCTGTGAACCCAAATCGGTTAAAAGAAGATAACCCTCCTCTAAATTTTGAGCAATAATTCGTGGTACTTCAACTTTTACTTTTAATAAACGAACTGAAATATCAATAAATGGGTAAAGCACCTCTTTGTTTGCTGTAGAGTCCATAAGAATATAGCTTTTATCTCTGTCTATAATTCTATAATATCTTCTAAAACTTGCATCTCCACCAAGCACTTCTATTTTATAATCTCTATAACCTAAATCATTTAGCCATGATTTAATTCTTTGCATATATTGCCCCTAAAATACTGTTATCTTTTGCACCTGTGACACTTTTGAGGTCAACTTTTTCTTGATGCACTCTTTTGTAAGCTAACCAAGCAAATATCATCGCTTCCATATTGTCAGCATCTATATTATACTTCTGTGTTGAAGCAACTTCAACACCAGATAAAGCCTCTTGTAATTTTTCCATTAAAAAAATATTTCTTGCACCACCACCACAAACTAAAAGCTCTTTAACATTAAATTTTTTAATTTCGTCTGCAATGCTCTTTACAGTTAATGCCAATAGTGTTGCTTGAACATCTTTTGCACATATTTTACCCAATGGTTCCAAATATTTTCTTAAAAAATTCTTATTAAAATATTCTCTTCCTGTACTTTTAGGATAATTTAATAAAAAATAGGGGTCATTTAACATACTGTTCAATAATTTCTCATTAACACAACCAGATTTTGCCCATGCTCCATCTTTGTCATAAGCAACACCTAAATGCTCTTTTACCCAAATATCCATCAAAATATTACCACAACCTGTATCATAACCAAGAAGTTTTGGTTCAAAAAGAGAGATATTTGCCATTCCTCCAATATTTACAACAGCTACTCTATCTAAATGAGCAAATAAAAAAGCATGAAAAGCAGGAGCTAAAGGTGCTCCTTGACCTCCTAATGCTACATCTTTAGAGCGAAAGTCTGAAACAACATCAATTCCTGTCTCAACTGCTACTACAGAAGCGTTACCAAGTTGCATTGAAAAGGGGTGTTGACCTAAAGGTTCATGCCACAGTGTCTGCCCATGCAATCCAATAGCTTCTACATCTAAAGGGTTAATTAAGTTCTCTGCTAAGAGTTCATTTACTGCTTTTGCAAAAAAGAGAGCCAACCTATGGTCAACCTCACCAATCTCTTTAAGAGTTGCCCCTTTGGCTATTAATTTTAAGATTTGATTTTTAAGAGACTCTTCAAATGGTACAAAGTGTATGGCTAAAAGATGACACTCTTTATGATTTACTTCACAAAGAGCTACATCAACCCCATCTAAACTTGTACCTGACATAATACCTATATATTTTTCCATTTAAAGCCCATTATACTTATATTTAAAATTGTAACTTTTTTATGGTTAGGAGTTTGTTAAAGAATTTCATTTAGAATTCAATAGTAATCATAATAAATATTAATTTTTTTTATTGTATTATAACATTCTGAATGAAGAGAGGTAAAATAATAGTAAATGAGCATAAGAAAAAAACTATCTTCCAAATGGCAAACCGATTACTTTAACCAAAGGCTCAATAGTATCTCTTTTAATCATATTGGTTTGAGAGCTGTAAAAAACTGTTCCATTGAGTTTAACTATCCCATAACGGCTATTGCAGGAGCAAATGGTATTGGGAAGACGACTATTTTACAACTTATTGCTTGTCTCTATCATAACCTTGACAAGAGTCATAAACCTTACCGATTTTCAAACTCTAAAAAAGCAAAATCTTACTATACCTTTAGTGACTTTTTTATCCATTTTAAAGGTGAAGAGAAGTCTGAAAATGCAGAGATAACCTATAGTTTCTACACAAAAGGCTCAAATAAAACCCACACCCTAAAAAAGGGTAAAAAATGGAATGACTATCGTCTGCGTCCTATTCGTCATACCGATTTTTTTGGTGTCTCTCGTGTTATCCCTGCTAATGAGTTTAGTACTTTTAAAAATACTTTCTCCTCTGTTGGTACTTCTATTACCCAAGAGACCCTCTCCCTCAAAAGTACAGAGATGATACGAAATATTCTCAACAAACCTCTCACCTCAGTTGATGTAAATAGCTCTGAGAAGATTGTTAACTTCAAGCTCAACAGCATTAATCTTGATTCAGGTCTAAGCTATAGCAACTTCAATATGGGAGCAGGAGAAGAGGTGATTATTGCGATGATTAGTCGGATTAATGAGTTGCCAAATGCTAGTATTGTACTTATTGAAGAGTTGGAATTGGGCTTACATCCTAAAGCTCAAAAGATTTTAATGGAGAAGCTTTTTCATATTGTCTATGCTAAACGATTACAGCTTATCTTCACTACTCATTCACCTTTTCTTTTTAATGTCATGCCACCTGAGGGGAAGATTTTACTCAAAAAATTTGATGAGCAGTTGGAGGTCATCTATAGACCAAGTAATTTTCTTGCATTTTCAGAGCTTGTAGGCGAAACCCCTCGTGAATTAACTGTTTATGTTGAAGACCACATTGCAAAACTAATACTCCAAGAGCTGTTTAACAGCTCTCTATTAAAGAGAATAAACCTTGTAGATGTAGGAAGCAAAGAGAATGTAATCAGAATGGTAGGGGCTCACTATCGTAACACCTCATTGGGCAAAGCCGTAGGAGTTGCAGATGGAGACTTGACCCCAAAAGAGCTAAAAAATTGGTACAAAAAGTATGTTTTAAAAGAGGGTGAAGCGTTTGACGATGTTTTTGAGAGCAACAGTGCAAAAATGTTTAACAAGTTTGCAGGGACAGATGCCCCAGAGGTCTATATGGTTGAAAAACTAAAGCAAAATGATGAATACATTAGAGCCATAGATGATTCTGATGAATTTAAATCATTTATAAAACATGAACTAAGCTTAGAAGACCACCATAATCTATTTTATGTAGTAGCTAAGTACCTCTGTAAAAATGAGATGGTCATAAAAGCTCAACTTATTGGATATATGATTCAAAACTATAGAGAAGATTTTGAAGGGCTAATTGAGTTTGTTGAAGCTCGATTGAAAGATGAAATTTAAATCAAAAAAAGGAAGAAAATGATTATCAAAAAGAGTGTGAAAATAGCATTGAGCTTACTGCTCATTAATAGTCTAGCATTTGGGGCTTCTAACTTAGAGACAGGGGTAGCAGAGGTTGGAGAAAAAATCTCTAAAAGTATGCTTACCGAAGGCAAAAAGAAGATAGCCGTCATAGAGTTTAGTGACCTCAATGACAATGTCAATAACTTAGGGCGTTTTTTAGCCGAAGAGCTAATCAATGAGTTGATGAACCACAGAAAAGAGAAAGGTTATGAGATAGTAGAGAGACGACAGCTCAATAAAGTGTTAAAACAGCTCAAACTCTCTAGCTCTGGACTACTTGACCCAAAATCTATGAAAGAGGTTGGTAAAATATTAAATGTTGATGCAATTGTAACAGGTTCATTAACTGATTTGGGAAATGATATTAAAGTCAATGCTAGAATCATCTCTGTAGAGTCAGCTAAGATAATTTCTACTGCCTCTACCAAGATACCAAAGGTTGGAAGTGTGGCAACTTTGATGAGTCAAAATAGTCTCAAGGTCTCTAGTAGTTCTATTCGTTCCTCTTCAACAGTAACCAAACAAACAGTAAAAAAGCCTAATGGGAAGTATTTTTTTGAGAATGAGGATATTTTAATTGAGTATAAAAAAATACAGAAAAGAGGATATGATGTAATTTTATACGTTACCTTTTTCAATAAAAAAAATAAACCTTTACAAGTTGAATATTATCCCAAAAATAGTTATCTTACAGATAATAATGGACTTAAGTGGGATATGAGAAGCAAACAAACTTTGTTTACTGATAATAAAATAACTATAGATGAAAATAGAAAAATTATCTCTCAACTAAATTTTGGACGAATGGGTGGTTCTGATGTGTCTGGAACACTGTTTAATTTAAAAGCATACTATACAGTTAATGGGAAAGATATAGAGGTAAAATTTTATGATATACCTATAAAGTAATAGATAAGGTGGGAAACCCCACCACCAATCAGTTAAAATTAAGGCTCTTGATTCATCTTTTAATTACACTTTTCATATTTTAAGATACTAGTTATGGTATAAGCATTATCAAGAACATCCACGGCTTTGGACTTTCCTGCCACAACATTGTTATTGGTATCAAGTGTAATTTGAACTATACCCCCTAAACCTATAACACCTTTCTTTTTACTGGTGGTATCTCTAATTTGAATACTATCTCCACTATCAATGGGTATACGTGTTCCATGATTACTGGTTGACATATCAAATGAACCATCACATCCAAAGGTAACAACTGTCGTTAAGCCATCTTCAGGATAACTTATCTTATATCCCTTAATGTCATGAGCATTTACTTTGTTTGTTGAAGTGCTAGGTGTGGAGGTTGAGCTAGGGGGAGTAGTCGTCTCTGTGTTGGATGATGAACCTGTTGCTGTCCATGTTCCACTACAGCCTAAGCTATCAGACCACTTTCCACTACCACTGTTGTTTTGCATCTTTCCACTATAGGTAGCCAGTCGTTTACCACTCTTTGCAAATCCTCCACTTATATCACCATTTTTAGATGAGTATGTTCCCCCTATTATTAGGTTGTCACCCCATCCTGTTTTTATAGTTCCTGATACAGATGAATTCTCAATTATCATTGTTCCATTCGCTCCACGACAGTTTCCATTTGATGTTGGAGTGGCTACTATTTTATACTTTTTGATGGTTGCTTCAAGATTATTTGTGCTATTGGGTTGTGTTGAAGGGGTACTACTACCTTTTGAACCTCCACCACCACATCCTGATAAGTTAATCGTTCCAAAGAGCAGTGCTGTCAAATATATATTTTTCATGTTAATCCTTTTTATAATAAAAAAGATTGTATCTATTTGTTTTGCTAAAAACTGTCCTGTTTTAAATAGTTTTATACTATTTTCAAATATTTGTTTAAATCTTGTATCATCTCATCTTGCAAAGATTGAGGAGAGAGTATCTTTACATTGGGTAGCCACCTTTTAATAAAAGGCAATATCTCCAATGTATGGGTATAGTCCAAGGTAAACTCAACACTACCATCACTGTTCTCTTTTATAAAAGTTTGAGAGAAGAGAAACTTTTTCATATTTGGTTTGAAGTATTTTGCAACTTTGGGTGAAGCCAAAAGGTGGGCTTTTTGTTTGTCCACTCCAAAGAGTGTCATGGGGTTTTGCATGGTTTTAAAGTAGTCAATATATTTGTTAAGTTGACTCTCTTGGTAAGACTCTTTTTTAGAGTACTCCACACGCTCTATAAAGGCAATGCGTAATAGAAGAAAACCTCGTTCTTCAGAAGCCGTAGCCACATACCAATTGTTGTCCATAAAGACAAGTTTTAAGCATTGAGCATTTTTAATAAAACGCTCTTGATTATAGTGGTAGTATATATCTCTATACTCATTATTTTTTATGGCTAATTTTAAAGAGTTGAAAATCTGTTTTTTATCTTTCTCTAGTAACTCATCAAAATATGAATTTTGAAACAAGAAAATATCTCTTTTCCCTTTGCTAATATTGGCAAGTCTCTCTTTTGTATCCTCTTCTAGCTTTGCAAAAAGATTTTTGTCGGACTCATACATAATTTGTATGAGCCAAGAGACATCATCGCTACTACTTAAAAACTTATGAAAAATAGTAGAGGCACTATCAAGCCGAAAACAGTGGGTAGGGTTCTCTTTTATCTTGACAATATGAGGGTAAAGCTTTTGTATATCAGCAAGATAACGACATAGAGTTCTTCTATCATAATCAAAACTATCTACATAGTTTTTACTATCTTGGGCATCAATAGCTTTTCCTACAATCATACCTCTTTTATCTAAAACTGTTCCATTTTGACAAACTATCTTCTCTTCTACAAAGAGTTCCATCAATCTGAAAATATTTTCTATTTTTTTACTTATGCTCATAATCTTTTCTTCACTTTTTTAATCTAAAACATTATAATATATTATTTTACCAAAACCTGTCCAACTTTAGAACTTTTTAAAACAAAATTAATTAGATATAATTCAAAATGCATAAAAAAAATCTAACCCTACATGTTTTAAAAGCATTCAGTGGAGATACTCTATTTTTATCTTACATAGGAGATGATGAACATAAGCACTATATTCTTATAGATGGTGGTATGCCAAACAGTTACAAAAAATATATTAAAACTCATATAGCTAAAATAGAACATTTAGACTATGTTTTTCTTACACATATTGACAAAGACCATATAGGTGGTATTTTGAAACTACTAGATAGTTCTCAAAAAAACAAAGTAAAAAATATCTTCTTTAATTCAGGGAAAATGATAAAAAAGAGTGACTCTACTTTGGTAAGTGAATCAGATGGTATTGCATTGGTAAACTTTATTAATAACTCAAACACACTAAATACAAATAAAAAAGAGCTAACAAACGAAAGTGAGCCATTTAACTTTTTTGGTTTACAAATAACCCTTTTGTCTCCCTCTTATGAAGCCCTTGAAGTCTTTAACAATGCTTTTACCTTAGGTGAGATAAAAGAGGAAGCATTGATTAGTGACTCTCTTATAAAAGAAGATGTCTCTTTAGACTTTTATCAACTTATAAAAGAGAAACCATTTAAAGAAAAACGCCTAAAAGATGACCCTGCCAATGGAGCAAGTTTGTCTATGATACTAAAGTATGAAGAGCAAACTATTTTACTTTTGGGTGATGCTAAAGACCATATTATAGTCTCTTCACTTAAAGCTTTAGGCTACTCTACTGAAAACAGATTAAAAGTAGACTACCTAAAGTTAGCACATCATGGAAGCAAATATCATACCAGTGAAGAGTTTTTAGCGTTAGTGGAGTGTCAAAACTATATCATCAGTACCAATGGACGATATGGACACCCCAACATAGAGACTTTAGCTAGAGTTTTGTGCCATAAACACCGTGACACATCTAAAAAGATATATTTTTATTACAATTATGCAAAAGAGGATTATAAAAATACAAAGACACATCTTTTGACAAGTGAAGAGGAGGAGAGGTACAATTGTAAATCTATATACAACCATACTTTATTTAACATATTAGGGGAAAATAGTGACTGAAAAAGAGATAAAAGAGAATATCAAACAACTAACCGTTCAAATAGAGACACCTTATGAGAAAGGTACAGGGGTTCTTATAAGCTATAAAAGTAGACCATACATTTTAACCGTACATCACTGTATCTACGGAAAAGGAGCTAAAGAACATCAAGTTGATGCTGATGATGTAAAGTTTATATTTTATAATAAGGCAGAACTTTATGCTGTTGATATAATCTCTTTGGGGAATTTGGTTCTTTTGGAGATAGATAAAAAAGATTTATCTATGCATAACTTTATAACACTCAATTTTTCCAATGTTGAGTATGAGAGAGACTACTTCATTAGAGGTTTCCCCTCAGGATTAGACAAAGCACACAACTTCAAAGCCAAATGTAATGATGATGCTGTAGATAAAAAAACATTTAAGATAGAGATGTCCAATATTACCAATGATACATCAGGAGATGATGCTATAAACTACATGAAAGGCGTTTCAGGAAGTGGTGTTTTTTATGCTAAAAAAGGAAAACTCTATTTGGTTGGCTTGGTTAATGCCTTAGCCAACCAATCAGGAACATTTAATGCTGTTCATTGTACCAATTTAAAAGAGTTAAAAGTTATACCTACCAAAGCTAAAACTTCTAAATATTATCTTCTTACTTTTCCTTTTGTTGTGTTGGGTCTGTTTTTTTTATGGGATAAAAGTTCTAATAAAATAACAACGCAACATGTAGAACCTATTATAAAAACCCAAAAACCCACTGCCTCCAAAGAGATAATTTTATCCACTAATAATCAAAATATTGATGATGAAGTTAGTAGACAATTGACTCAAAGTGGTTTTATACTCTCTTCAAAAAAGAATTTGACCAATGGGTATAAAATAGAGATTTATAATAAAATCAGACAAAAAAGCTCTACTGTTTATGACAATACCATTATTAAAACCGATTGCCATTTAAGTTTTACAATTTTTGATACCGTAACAAAAAATCAAATTAAATCTGACTCTATAGATGGTGTAGCTAGTGGGTTTAGTAAAGAGGAGTCACTCGAAGAGTGTTTAAGAAATGGAGCTAAAGAGTTGGGTATAAAAATAGTTCGCTCTTTAAAGCATAAGTACTGATATATTTTAATTTTATATTTATAAAAAATTTAATATTTTTGCTTAAGCTTAATTTTATTAATGTATAATTTCTTTTACAACTATTAAACAAGGAAATACATGAAGTGGAATCTTCTAGGTAATATCAATTTATTGATTGTTGATGATGACCCTTTTAATCGGCAACTTGTTATAAATTTGTTGGGAAAAAGAGAAAATATACATTTTATAGAGGCAGAAAACGGTAAAGA
>JALUKJ010000155.1 GCA_027056615.1 Campylobacteraceae bacterium
AAAGAAAATAGTATTCTTAACTTTATATTAAAATAAAATATTAAAAGGATAAATTTATGCTTAATAAATTATTATTATCTTCTTTACTCATATTGACTTTATCAGAAGCAAAAGACTCTTTTTCTTCTGAACGATTATTAGGAATAGAAGTAGGTTATGCAGGGTTAGAGACACAAGACAGTATAGGTCTTAATCAAAGCACTAAAAGTGTTGAATTTGGTTTTAGAGTTGGTGCTCAAAATAAGGACTGGCGAACAACTATTATAGGAGATATGTCAAACTCCAAAGGGCATAAAATACAAAAAGTAATGTTGTCTTTCGACAAATTTGTCTGGCAGTCTCTTTATAAAAAAGATGACATTGTGTTTAAACCTTATCTTAATGGACATATTGGTTACTTGAAGCATGAGGCTGACAATATTAGTGAAAAAGGTATGTTATACGGTGCTGGAGCAGGACTTGTTTGGAATGTTTTAGATGAAGTAGATTTTGATTTAGGGTATAGATACTCTTTTACAGACTTGAGTAAGTTAGACAGTCTATCTACCGTGACACTTGGTGTTAACTACATATATTAGAGAGGGAAATAGCGTATGAAAAGTTTATTTAAAATTGGTGCTTCTCTCCTTTTGGTTTTAGGATTGGTTGGCTGTGGCGAGAGTAGTGCTACTGGTGGAACTGCTTTCTCTTTGAGTGTTGAGACAAATAAAAATGTTGAATTAAATGCTAATAAAATGGGTATGAACTTTTCTGTTAAAAGTACTTATCCTAGTGATGTTGAAGTTCATCTAAAAGATTTAAAGATAAATGTAACTCCTTCAAGTTGTAGAATAAAAGGTAAACCCGTATTTGATGATAACTCTACTGAGATAATATTAAAAGGTTCAGAAACTAAAAATATTCATGCTATTGTAGAATTTACAAATAGTTGTACTCCAACTTCTTATAAATTAACAGGTAATAGTGTATTGAGCCAAAATGGAAAAACCAATGAGCTTAAATTTGCTTCATCAGTACAAGAAATCACCCCTGATGCTGTTGGAGGTGTTTCTACTGGTGGAGACAATAATGGAAGCAATGATGGTAGTAATGATATTAAATACAGATTTAAAAATGCTACTTCTCTTATAGTTGGACATGCATTAGAAGAGCAAACTGTCTCTGTAGATTTAGTAGACTCTTTAGGTGTTGGTGTATCTGGAAAAAATATTCAAATTACAACTCTCGATAGTAAATTTGGCTCGTTTACCTCATCAACAGCACAAACTAATGGAGCAGGTAGAGCAACATTTACTTATATCTCTCCAAAAGATTTTGATTTGATTGATGGTCAAAGTACAAATGCAACACTTATTTTTAGTGAAAATGGAGCTTCAATTACTCAAGAAATTCCAATTAGTTTTCAAAAATCTACAGATAATAGAGAGACAGATAAAGTATTACCTACAGTTGTTATTCCCTCTTCTTTAAGAGATATAACTCTAAAGAGTAATAGTAAAAGTGTTGAAATTCCAATTCGTGTTTTTAAAGATATTACTCCATATACACAAGGTTCGGTAAAAGTTGAATTACCAAGTAAAGTTTTAAATGGAGTTGATGTTGGTTCTTTTGCTTCATTTGAAGTTCCTGTCAATGAAGAGGGTATTGCAACATTTAATTATACTGGACCTGCTAACTTAAAAGCTCTACTTGATGTAAATGATACAAACAGTATATTTAAATTTTATCATAGTGCAAATAGTGATGAAGCAAGTAGACAAGAGATGGTTGTAAACTACTCTATATCTGCTGATACTTATATACCTATAGATTATGCACTTAGTATTAAGACTAATGAAAATGATTTTAGTATGGGAATTCCTAATTTACAAAAAACTTTTACTGTTCTATTAAAAGATAGTAAGGGCAATATTATTAATGATAAAGATGTAAATATTACTAAGATAGTAGTTAAAACAGAAAATGCACTTATAGCTCAAATTTTTGATACAAACACCAATAGGATGCTAGATTCATTAGAGTTAAAAAAAGAGAATAATAGTGCATTTATTTTAAAGTCTAAAAAGCTTTCAGGAATTGTACCACTTAAAGTTACTATGAACTTTATAGATATTAATGGTAAGGCTACAGAGCTTTCAACTATTGTTAATGTCCGTGTTATGTCAGGACCTCCATCGGCTATATCTATATCTTATGTTAGTACAAGTCAAGATAAGGAACGTGCAAAATATATAGAAAAATTTGCAATTTCTGTAACAGATGAGTATGATAATAAAGTAAATACTAAACCATATATATCCTTAGGTGCTATTGTTGGTTATGCTGTCGATGGAGAATCAGGTTCATCAGTAGAGAGTAGTAGCACAAAGAGACTCTATTATGCTAAAAGTGCAATAGAAAATTCTAAAGCTAATGGTGTAATTGATACTCTAGGAGATGATATTGCAAATACAACTCATTTTGAAGATAATACTCCTAGTCGTTCAGATGTCTTTAAGTGGGTAAATGCAGAAGGAAACAATACAGATAAATTAGTTGTTTTTGGAAAGGGTAAAAATTATGAAGCTATGGGTAAATGGGACTTTACTAAAATAGATAACAATACTCTCTCTTTAGAAGATGACTATTTTGGACTATACAGAGATAAACTATATTATGCTATAGGACATAACTACTACCAAGACCAATGTTCAGAGGATGGTAGAGAGTGGATAGGTAGTACAGATTCTGAAACTTATCAACTTGATGATGAGGGAACGGTTATTGTATCATATAAGTATGATTATCATTTAACAGGAAAAGATGCTCTTATTTGGGTTAACCTTAACGGGTATCAATCAGATACAGGTAAAAATACTAGAATTGGAGAAGTTACAAAACATACTCTTAGAGGAATGGGTTTAGTTAGTCGTCCTTCAGGTGGATACTTTGTAGATAAAAACTCAACAGCTATTGTAAATTTTAATATTCATCATGAAAATAATGCTGAATGGTATCATAATGGGCATTTTGGTTATGAAGTATCGCAAAATACATGTGCTTCTGCTGTTGAGATAGATTCAATAAATATACATGATGCACGTAGTTGTAATAATGGTGGAGTTGCTTATGTTACATTTAGAGTAACAGCCCCAGAGAAGACAAGTTGTAACTTTAATATAAAAAATATTCTAGTTGCTAATGAATTTTAATACCTAAAAGCTCTCCTTTTTTAGAGAGCTTTTCTCATTTATTAGTCTATAAGTCCCATACTGATAAGTAACAACACCATTAATTTTTATAGAGATAGTTTTAATATGTTTATCACTCTTATAGCTTATCTGACTCTCAATAATAGTACCTTTTTTTAGTAAAATATCATTAAAAGTATAATCCTCATTAACAGTTATATCGACTACTTGAGGGTACTTACCATCACTATCTAGCCTTGCATAGTTGAATGTAAGATAGCCATTTTGTATATATTGAGTAGCTTTACAAGCATGAAATCTCTCTAGCTTCTTAACTTTTTGTAGGCTTCCTTTATATTCAAACTCTCTTAGTCCAGAAATATCACAATATCGAGTCTCTTTAGTAAAAGATGTAGCCTCTTTTTGATTTTCATTTGTTACATCTGTCTCTACAATTTTAGTAATATTAGAAGTAATATTTTTAAGTGTTGCAGGTGCAGGAACCATAGTTGCATTTGGATTACTCTCTTTAATAGATACTGCTTCACCTACTACTGTAGGGTGAGAAACACTCTTTTGGCTATCTCCACACCCTGAAAAAGTTAGTAACCCTATTGAGGCAAGAGTAGGTAGAAAAAGTTTAAATAGTGACATAGGTATTCCTCTTATAAAAATATGATATAAAGTATTTAAGGTTGTTAT
>JALUKJ010000156.1 GCA_027056615.1 Campylobacteraceae bacterium
AATGCTACTCTCATTTCACTACTTTTTTTAAATATTTTAACATAATTAAAAAAAAATTGATAACATAGAATTGCAGGGAGTTTTCTTAATAATATTATTTTTTAATATTATTAAACAAAAAATAAGTCTATCAATATAAAAGTATTTAAAATTAATTTTTTATATTAAATATTATTTTAAGTTTTAATCTGTTATACTCTGTATAACGAGAAAGGATATATCATGTTTAAATATTTTTTAAATAAAAAACTTTATTTACTGTTTGTAATATTTATCGCTATTATTGGTTGTGGAGGTACCTCCGAAACAGAAACTAACGATATACTTTATTCAGTTTCTCAAGGAACAGGAGAGCTAACAGATAGAGAAAAAGAGACACTTAGAGA
Organism: Campylobacteraceae bacterium; assembly: GCA_027056615.1. Lineage (GTDB taxonomy): Bacteria > Campylobacterota > Campylobacteria > Campylobacterales > Sulfurovaceae > UBA1140. The sequence continues at coordinate 387 of JALUKJ010000156.1, forward strand.
ACTCCATGCTTTCCCTATAAAACAAAACAGTAATCAAACAGAAGATAATAACAATCATCAAGTAGACCAATATGCACAAGCATTACTAGATGCTATTAATAAAGAACGTGCTTCAAGACATACTTGTGGTGACCGTGGAACTTTTGGTCCAGTACATCCTCTTGTTTGGAATGCTAATCTCCATGCTTCAGCACTAGAACATGCTATTGATTTAGCAATAAGTGACACATTTGCACATGATGGTTCAGGAACAGCTTCAGATATTACAGGAAATGGTCACCCAAGTAAATTTTATGAACGTATTGTAAGAAATGGATACACAAACTACTACTCTGTAGGTGAAAATATTGCAGGAGGACAACGAACTTTAGATGAAGTGATGAAAGCATGGATGGCAAGTCCTGGTCACTGTGAAAATATTATGAAATCTACCTATACAGAAGTTGGGGTTGCCATTGTTAAAAATGAAAATAGTACCTATCAAATCTACTGGGCTCAAAACTTTGGAAGTAAAAAAAGATAGATGCTATTACTCAGCACCTTTTAAGAAGCAAAAAATAACAATTAACGCAAAATTTTTATTTTAAAGGTGCTGTGCAATGGTATCTAAAACGGTATCTGCATAGTTGAACAGTGTAGACTTCCACCCTCTTCTATCAATCTACTACACTCTATAGGAATAATCTCCTTATCTAGAAAAAAATCCTTAAATATTTCATGAACAATCTTATCTTCATCTACTGAATAGGTAGGATATATCAATGCTCCATTAGTAATTAAAAAATTTGCATAGGTTGCAGGTAGTCTATTCCCCTCTTTGTTAAATTTAGCCGATGACATAGGTATAGCAATAACTCTATAAGGGTCTCCATCAATAGTTTTAAAGCTCAATAACTGCTCTTCCATCTTTTTAAACTCTTCAAAGTGTTCATCATCTCTATTTAAACACTGCACATACATAATAGTATCTTTAGCTACAAATCTAGCTAAAGTATCAATATGAGAATCTGTATCATCTCCAACTAAATAGCCATAATCAAGCCATAAAACTCTTTTAGCTCCTAAATACTCTACTAATCTATTTTCAATCTCATCTTTAGATAACCCACCATTACGATTTGGATTACAAAGACATTGTGAAGTAGTTAAAATTGTTCCCAAACCATCAGACTCAATAGAACCACCCTCTAAAACAAAATCAATTGTCTCTAGTGCTGTAATACCCATATAACCTTTTTTATGTAAAGAACGATTAACTTCATTGTCCAAATAGGCTTCAAACTTCCCACCCCAACCATCAAAAGTAAAGTCAAGTAGTTTGACTTCTCCATTTTCTACAATAGAAATATAACCAAAATCACGAATCCAAGTATCATTAGTTGGTATCTCTATAAAACTCATATTTCGTGTAGAACAAAATAGACTAGATATATCATCTCTATTATCACAAATAATATAAACAGGAGTTTTATAGGCTATTGCTTGGGCAATTCGTATAAAAGGAACAAGTGCTGAATTTAAGTCACTATTCCAATCAGTATTTTTATGGGGAAATGCCATTAATACGGCTCTTTGTTTTTGCCACTCGGCAGGTAAAACTCTACTCATCAGAAAACACCTTATCTAAAATTTAACTTACTTATGCTCTTTACTTAATTCATCGTAAGGAACTGCTTTAGAGAAGTACCAGCCCTGTCCATACTTAACCCCAAAACCTTTTAAAATATCTACAACAACTTGATTATCAATAAATTCAGCAATCACTTCAATATTGTTTTGTTTACAAAAAAGAGCAAAAGTTTTAACAAGACTATAAGCCTTTTTATCGTGGTGAATCTCTTTGATAATACTTCCATCAATCTTTAAATAATCAATAGTAAGATTAAGTAGATGGTTCAAATTTGAGTAGCCTGAACCAAAATCATCAATACATATTTTGTATCCAAAAAGTTTTAACTTCTGTAAAGAGAGTTCTACTTTATTATAATCAATACTTTTGTTTTCTAAAATTTCAATATATAGTCTATCTGACAAATCTGAATTTTGTGCCAATATTGCTAAAATAGAGTCATTAATTAAATCATCAGCTGATAGATTTATTGAAATTCTCATACTCTCATCTTCCCGTAACTTTTTAATATTGTACTCAATAACTCTTTTTGTTAAATAAGTATAAAGGTAAGAGTCCTCCAAATCAGGTAAAATTTTATCAGGAAAAATAATATTATCTCCATCTTCAATACGTAAAAGTGCCTCATAGTGGTGAAGTTCTTTAGTCTCTAAATCTCTAATAGGTTGATAGTAACATACCAACTTGTCTGACTCTATCATCTCTTTTAACTTCTCTCGATAGAGTTTTTTCGTTTGACTAATATCAAAGTATGAGATACAATTTCTTCCACTATGTTTACACTCATATAGTGCTGTATCTGCTTTATGAATCACCTCTTGTAGTGATTTCTCAAGCTCAGTATGAAGTAGTACTCCAATAGATATGGTAAGTGAAGCTTTCTCTTTATCAATAGTAAATTTTGTACGTTCAACAGCAATACGTATTCTCTCAATCAAATCTCTTATTTGACCTTCTGTTCTGTTCTCTTTAGAGAATAGCATTAAAAACTCTTCTCCACTATATTGAATAAATATATCACTCTTTTCTAAAAAAGATGACATTATTTTAATAACAGAGATAATGATTTTATCACCATTCTCTTGTCCATATATATTATTTATACGCTTAAAAAAATCAATGTCTGCTAAAGCAATATAGTAATTTTTAAAATTAATCTTATCATAGTTGTCTGTCATATAGACTCTATTATAAGTATTTGTTTTAGGATTAAAATAAATTTTATATTTATTATAACGGGTATATAATACATAAACAAGAAAGAAAAAGAGAAGAAACAACAATATTAGAGCAGAATAGCTTAAAAAATCAACACTAACCCCTAAAAGAGAAGAGAGACGATTTTCACTATAATCAATAACTAAAAGAGCAACCGTTTTATTGTTTTGTACAATTGGTTTAAGAAGTGTAAAAGAGAGTTCTTTGATACCTCTTTGTACAAAAACTCTTTTTTGTTTCTCTTCAACTACTTGAGTAAAAAACTGCTCATTCTCTGGCATAAAAGGTTCACTAACCTCTGTCTGTTCCTCTTTATCTACATCAAATAGAAAAAAGTATTTTCCTTTGTTTAGATAAAGAACATAAAGTGATTTAATATCTTGGTTTGATAAAACAGAAAGTCTCTTTTCATTTTCAACTCTTAATGATTCATCTTTTAGATTTGCCTTAATAAAATTTGGATTTTTAAATATAATTTGGTCAAGAATTTTACTAGAGGTATCATCAACAATTCCAATAGCTCTATTTAAAAGAAAATTTTCAACTTTTTCCTCATAACCACCAATACTTTTATATGAAAACACAAGTAAACACGAAAGTGCAATATAAGCTAATATCATATAATAATATGC
>JALUKJ010000157.1 GCA_027056615.1 Campylobacteraceae bacterium
CTTTTGATATTTTTTTTACATTTTGTTCTATTTTTTTAATCTTTTTGCTTTTAAATACACCCTTTTAGGTGCAGGATAACCTTCCACTGTTTTATTCTGATTCTCTTTGTCTAAAAAGTCATTTAATGATTGTGTATTAATCCACTCTGTTCTTCTCTGCTCTTTTGGCTCTGTTTTGACAATACTTAAAACTTCTAACTCCTCAAAACCAGCTCTATAACACCAATTTTTTAAGGCATTAACAGTAGGAATAAAATAGATATTTGCCATCTTTGAGTACCTATCACGAGGTGTTAAACATACCTCTTCTTCACCATCTATCATAAATGTATCTAAGATTAGCTCTCCACCTACATTTAAACCTTTAAATAGTGACTTTAACATTCCTATTGGGTCTGCTCTATGGTAGAGTACTCCTAAGCAAAATAGAACATCAAATTTATGTTCATAATGCTCCACATGCTCTACACCTAAAAGTTCATATTTAATATTGCTCTGTATAAAATGATTTAGAAAATGAAATTGGCAATAGGTTATAGCAGCAGGGTCAAAACCAATAAGTCGTTTAGGTTTATCTTCCATCATTCTAAATAGATAGTAGCCATTGTTACACCCTATATCCCCTACAATTTTATCTTTAAGATTAAAGTGAGGACGAAGTAAATCATACTTTATATAACTTCTCCATTCTGTATCTATAAAAGTTTTAGAGACTTGAAAAGGTCCTTTTCTCCAAGGATGTATCTGTGTAGCTGTATTATAGATAAATTGTTCATCTTTATCTGTTAAATTATCAGGAAATATCTCAACACTATTACCAAGTATGATTTTGCTATTATTAGGAGAGGGAAGAGATTTAATCGCTTCCCAAAGAGGTTTAATATTTTTCCATTCAAGGCAATGCAGACGCTCTTGACGTAACTTATCTAAATCAATTTTTTGCATTATTATTTAACAATAGCCTTCAAAATAGTCTGTTTACTAACTGGTCTATCTGCTTTACCTGTTTTTGTATTTTCAATTTTTTTAACAACATCTTTTCCTAAAATTACTTCACCAAAAATAGTATATGCTCCATTTAAGAACGTGGTGGGTACTGTTGTAATAAAGAATTGACTTCCATTTGTATTTGGTCCATGGTTTGCCATTGCTAAAAGAAATGGTCTATCAAAAGTTACATTTGGTGCATACTCATTAACAAACTCTTTATGCCAAATAGACTCTCCACCTGTTCCTGTTCCTGTTGGGTCACCACCTTGAATCATAAAACCTTTAATCACACGATGAAAAATAAGTCCATTATAGTACCCTTCTTTTGCATGAGTTACAAAATTTTCAACTGCCAAAGGAGCAACTTTTGGAAACATCTTAAGTGTAATATCTCCTTGGTTTGTTTTTAAAACAACAATCTCTCCATTTTGATTTGTTGTAGTTGATGAAGTTGGTTGAGTAGAACTTTGTGGTTGAGCTGTTGAAGGCATGGTTTCTTTTGCCTCTTTAGAGTTACATCCACTCAATATTAATAATCCAATAGTTAATAGTACTAAAACTGCTCGTTTCATATATCTCTCTCACATTTATCTATTTTTAACTCTTTAAGAAGTTTTGTAAAAAAACCTCCACCTACTCTATGAATATCATCATGAAACTCTATAGCAATAGCATGTAAATCTTCTCTATCGTTAGAGATTTTTTCAAAAATAAAAGGTGTCATTCCAGTTTTTGCTTTTACTTTGTCTATTGCCATAAAAATTTTATTGGTCAAATCATCATCATTTTCAAAAACCAAACTAAGTGTCTCATAACGCTCTTCCATTCGCATGTGTGCTTTTATTATCTCACAATTATCTACTGTCATTATTTTACCTTGCATATTGAATTTCCCGTTTTTCACGAATAACATTGACTTTAATTTCGCCAGGGTATTGTACCTTATTCTCTATCTCTTTAGCAATCTCTTTAGATAAAATATATACACTAGCATCATTAATCTTACCTGCATTAACAAAAACACGTATCTCTCGACCTGCATTAATAGCATATGCATCCATCACACCTTTTTTAGAGAGGGCTATTTGTTCTATATCCTTTACACGTTTAACAAAACTCTCAAGAACTTCTCTTCTTGCTCCTGGTCTTGTCGCACTAAGAACATCAGCTGCACAAACAGCAGCAGACTCAACTCCATCTGGCTCTTCATGTCCATGGTGTGCATATATAGCATTAATAACTGTTGGATGTTCATTATTTCTTTTACAAACTTCTACACCTAAATCAACATGGTTCCCACCAACTTCTTGTGTAAGTGCTTTACCAATATCATGAAGAAGTCCTGCTCTAAGTGCTAACTTCTCATCCCCATCCATCTCTGCTGCCATAATAGCTGCTAATTTTGCAACCTCTAAAGTGTGTGCTAAAGCATTTTGTCCATAACTTGCACGATAACGTAAACGACCAATAAGTCGCATCAGCTCTTCACTCATAGGAAGAAGACCTAATTCTACTACAATATTTTCACCATCTTCTAAGATTTTTTGCTCAAATCTAGCCTCAACCTTAGTATGAACCTCTTCAATTCGTCCAGGGTGAATACGCCCATCAGCTACTAAAAGTTCAATAGTTTTTGTAGCAATTGCTCGTCGGTAGAGGTTAAAGTTACTCACAATAATAACTCCAGGAGTTTCATCAATAATAATATCTACTCCTAAAAGTTGTTCTAAACTCTTAATATTACGACCCTCTTTACCAATAATCCGACCTTTGTGTTCATCACTTGGAAGATTAATAATATTCATAAGACGTTCACCTGCAAATTCACCAGCATAACGAGTAACAGCTTGGGCTAAAATATAATCTGCTTTTCTCTTTGCCTCTGCATGTGCCTCTTTCTCATAACGCTTCATGGTTAGGGCTAATTCTAACTTAGATTCATCTCTAAGTTCATCAAGAAGATACTTTTTCGCTTCCTCTTTTGTAAATGAAGCACTCTTCTCTAGAAGTTCTATTACTTTTTCAATTTCAGCCTCTTTTTGTTCTTCTAGTGATTCTAAAACTTTATTTTTTTTCTCTAAATTTTTACGAATTTTAAAAAGTTCTTTCTCTTTTTTTCGTAAAGATTTTCGTTCTAAATCAAATTCAGTTTTTTGCTTAACTAAATCTAGTTCTTTATCTTGAAACTTTTTATCTAAAGTAACCTCTTGCTCTTTTATTTTAACTTTTGCTTCATGTAATAGATGCTCAGCTTCATACTCAATAGCTGATGCTTTTGCTTTTGCTTCGCTCTCCAAATGATGAAATTGCCTTTTATTAGCATTTCTCATAAAAAGATAGGTAATACCTACCCCAAAAAGAGTAGCAAGTACAAATAATAATATATGTTCAATCATTCTTTCCTCCTTCTAAGGAGCCTTAAATCCTTGATTTTCTTTTAAAAACACTATTTTTAGGTGTTATATAAAAATCTCCCTTAACATCATGGTCATCAGTAATAACTTCAGATGAGACACAATATTCTCGACCTACAAATAAAATTTTATTAATATTTTTATGATTTTTTTCAAAAAATCTATCATAGAATCCTTTACCAAAGCCTACTCTTCGTAGAGTTCTGTCTGTCCCAATTATAGGAACTATTGCTAAATCTATTTTATTTTTATATCTATTTGAATTCTTGGGTTCTTTTACACCAAATTGTTTTTTATTTAAAGGCAGTCTATATTTTACCAATCTAAAGCTTTCACCTTCCATAAATGGAACTAAAACAACTTTTTTCTCTTTTTTTAAGATATTAATTAAGCTATGTATATTAACTTCTATTTTTAAAGGAATATAAAGCATAATCCTATTTGCTTCTGTTC
>JALUKJ010000158.1 GCA_027056615.1 Campylobacteraceae bacterium
ATTTTATATTTAATAAATACTTAAACTATACAATTAATAGTAGTTAAGTACCTGACCAATATTATATTCATTTAGAATCGGAGACTTTAGTCCTGAATAAGGCGAGGCTAAATCCACAATGCCAATAAATTAAGAAATAAATATTCAAAAACTGTAGGTTCGATTTCATCGAACGGATTGTTTTATGGGCTTCAATTTTTTGTTCGATAAAATCGAACCTACAGGATTTGGGCTTAATTCAATGGCATTGAGCTAAATCCATCGGTTCCAATATTTTTGAAATTAATTTTGGGTATCTACTTAGTAGCTTTTAAAACTACTATTTAAATAAATCAGCCAATGCGTCAGTATTGGTTGTTTTTTCAATCTCTGGAGCATTCCCTGAACTTTCACCTGTTCTGTCAGTTACACCTTCTATCTCATTAAGTTCAATTGTGTAGCCTGTTAGCATAGAGGCTAAACGAATGTTAATTCCTGATTTACCAATTGCTTTTGCTTTTTGGTCAGAAGTGATGTTGATAATTGCTTTTTTCTCTTTACCTTGAACCACTTTTACACTTTGGGCAATAGCAGGAGATAAAGCTCTAGTTATAAATACTTCTGGAATAGGTGAGTAGTCAACACAGTCAATATTTTCTCCATCTAATTCTGCACTTACTGCGTTGATTCTAATTCCTTTAACACCCACTGCTGCACCAATAGGGTCAATGTTAGCAAAGTCTGTCTTTAGCGCTATTTTTGCACGTTGCCCTGGGATTCTAGCTGATGCCATAATTTGTACTGAACTATCTTCTATTTCAGGAACCTCTTTTGCCATTAGTTTTTCTAAAAACTTAGGTGAGGTTCTTGTAAGCTCTAAAAACATACCCATTTCAGGGTCAATACTTACAAAACGTAAAAGGGCTTTTACTGTGTCACCTTTTTTAAACTTTTCACCTTTAATACGGTTACGTTGAGATAGTAGACCTTTAAGTTCTCCAATCTCAATAAAAGTATTCTCTTTTTCATCAACACGATTTACTACACCAATCATAATAGTATTAACTCTCTCTCTGTATTTAATGAAAAGGTCTTGCTCTACTTGTCGTTGTACATGGTATTGTAGTTCTTTAAAGAGGTTAAATGAGGCAGTACGTCCATGCTCTTCTAGTACAAATGGAGAGCGAAGTTGGTCACCTAGTTCTAAGTCTGAACCATACTCCTCTTGAGCCTCTTCTAAACTCATAACAGCGTCAGGTTCACTCTCTAAGCGTTCATCATTGTTTTTGACAATGGTAATAACCTGCTCAACGGTATAATCTTTTCTATCCATATCAACTGTTGCTTCAAATTCAGAGGTGTAAGAGGTACATCTCTTTGCTGTTTTAATAAGTGCCTCTTTAAAAGCGTCAACAGCTGATTCAAGTGAGATATTTTTCTCGTTTGCCATTGCCTCAATAATATCTACAATTTTTTCCATATTTTAATCCTTAATACACTATTTCAAACCATAATTAATTAAATCACAATATAATCACAAAGAAAAAACTTAACAATGCGTTACTATTTTATGTGATTTTGTCTGTTGTTTGAAGAGTTGTATTATATCTAAACTAACCTTTAAGGAAAAGAGGTATAATTTAATAATAAAATACAACATATTAAATTATGTCAAAAAAGAACATAGAATTATAACTAAGGATTGGGAATGAAATTGAAATTAGCTAGAACAACGATATCAGCGAAGCCAAAAGCAGTGGAACTGAATAAACTTGAAGAAGATTTAGATAAAAAATCTATTTTTTATTTTGATAAAGAGAATTCACATAAAGATTTAAAAGCCTTAATTGAACATTTTGAAGATAAAGATTACTCTGTATATATGAGAGAAGTTAAATATGGTCTAAATGATGATGAGTATCTCTATGAGGTACATATAGTAAAATAACTATTGATGAAAAAATTATATATAGAAACTTTAGGTTGTGCTATGAATGTTCGTGATAGTGAGCATATGATAGCAGAGCTTAATACAAAAGAACCCTACGAATTAACCGAAGAGTTAGGGGATGCTGATTTAATTATTATCAACACCTGTTCTGTTCGGGAAAAACCTGTATCTAAACTCTTTTCTGAAATTGGTGTCTTTAATAAATATAAAAAAGATAGTGCCAAGATTGGTGTAGCTGGTTGTACTGCTTCTCATTTAGGTAAAGATATCATTAAAAGAGCTCCTGCTGTTGATTTTGTTTTAGGTGCTAGAAACATATCTAAGATTACAAAAGTTATTGAAGAGAAACATGCTGTTGAGATTGATATTAACCATGATGACAGCAGTTATGCTTTTGGTGAATATAGAACCAACCCTTTTAAATCAATGGTCAATATCTCCATGGGGTGTGATAAGTCTTGTACCTATTGTATTGTCCCTGCAACACGAGGAGACGAAGTATCTATTCCATCAGATTTAATTGTTGGCGAGATTGCTAAAGCTGTTAAGACAGGTGCAAAAGAGGTGATGCTTCTTGGACAAAATGTTAATAACTATGGTAAACACTTTACAGCTAATGATGAGAAACTTAACTTTACAGGATTGTTACAAAAAATCTCTAAAATAGAGGGATTAGAGCGTATTAGATTTACTTCACCTCATCCACTACACATGGATGATGAGTTTTTAGAGGAGTTTGCAAATAACCCTAAAATATGCAAACAGATTCATGTTCCTCTACAATCAGGTTCAACCTCTTTGTTAAAGGCAATGAAGAGAGGGTACTCTAAAGAGTGGTTTTTAAACCGTTGTGAAAAAATACGAAGACTATGTCCCCAAGCGACTATCTCTACAGATATTATTGTTGGATTCCCTAATGAGAGTGAAGAGGATTTTGAAGATACTATGGATGTACTTGAAAAGGTACGTTTTGAACAGCTATTTTCATTTAAATACTCTCCACGCCCTCATACAGTAGCTGCCGAGTTTGAAGAGCAGATTCCTAATGAGATTGCAGGTGCAAGATTGACTAAACTTCAAGTTAGACATACTGAGATTTTAGATGAGGTGATGAACGCACAGATGGGTAGAGTTCATAAAGTCTATTTTGATGAACTCAAAGCTGGAGGAAAAATTTCAGGTCGCTCAGATGATGGAAAACTCTTTTTTGTAGAGGGTAGTGAAGAGCTTCTTGGAGAGATTGTTGATGTTAAAGTCACTAAAGTCTCACGAGGAGCTTTAGAGGGTGTGGTGTGCAACTAATTCCTTTTTCAAAAAAGGAGTTTTTTCGTAAACTAGGAGTAGTTATTATTCCACCTCTTATTTTCTTTTTTATGCGACTCTTTTGGTTTACCTATAGAAAAAATTACCACTTTATAGATGAACCAATAGATACTCAGTGCATGGCGATTACTTGGCATGGTGAGCTTTTTATCTCACCACAGGTCTATAGAACTCTGCGTAAATCTCAAAAAACTTCAGCTATTATCTCTTTGCATCATGATGGCAACCTTATTGCTAAAACACTCTCATTTTTTAATATTGTTGGTTTGCGAGGCTCTTCTAAAAAGGGTGCAAAAGCTGTTTTACTCTCAGCCATTAAATCCCTTAAAGAGGGTTACTCTGTTATGATAAGTCCAGATGGTCCAAGAGGTCCAAGACATAGCATGAGTGATGGTGCAGTAGCTTTAGCTAAACGTGCCAATTTACCTTTAATGGTAGTCAACTTTCAAGCTAAGTCCTATTGGCAATTAAATAGTTGGGATAGGTTTGTTATTCCTAAACCATTTACCTCTTTAGAAATTTATCATCAGGTCTTAGATGTCACAGAAATGGATAGAGATGAGGCTAAAATCTATTTAAAAAAACAGATGTTAACATATAC